>JAUIME010000601.1 GCA_030433195.1 bacterium | reverse complement strand
CGACGTCCGAGTCGCGCCCAACGCCGGACGCTCCGTTCGACCCGTTCACCCGTCCCGGGAGCTTGCCGGACAAGAACGAAGCGACGCCGTTCGACACGGATTGGGCGGGAACCCTCGACGATCCGGTTTCGGACCGCGACGTCGTGCAATCCGAGCCTGTCGAAACGACCCCGGCCACGATCGCCGCGAACGACACGGGCGAAGAGCCGTCGAGCCCCGCCGTGCGCGTCACTCCCGAACCGACGGTCGCGAACGCGGACGAAGCAGCCTCGAGCGACCAAGCGTCGTGGTCGGCGGCAGCCTCGCACCGTGAGCCGTCGACCGGGTCGGCCCATGCGACGACCGTGACTTCTACGCCCGAAACGGGTACGACGCACCCGAGCTCGCCGACCGTCGTCAAGACTTCTCCACGCGACATCGACGCGACCGCCCCGCAGGGAGTGACAACGGCGCCGGCGGGGACACGCGACACGCCCGCCATCGAAGAAACGACGACGCTCGCGGAGGCACAGATCCCCGAGGTCGGCGACCCGACGCACGAGAGCTCCACCGAGGCCACCGGATCCCCGACTTCGCTTCTCGAAGCGTTGTCGACCGGGGTGCGCGAGGCTCTGGCGACGCGTGCCGCGAACCGCGAAACGGGAGCCGAGGTGCGACCCGAGCCCGCTCGCGAGCGAGGCGACGTCGAGCCGATGGCGGTTCCGGCCGCGCGTTTCACCGAGAGTGAAGCTCCCGATGCAGACGAGGCGGTTCTGACGGCCGCGACCACCGAGGCGTTGTCGATCGAACTCCGCGACGTGCCGCTGAAGGATCTCATCCGAGCCATCGCGCAACAGAACCGCATGAACGTGATCGTTCCCGAGACGTTGACCGAACGCGTCAGCATCTCGCTCGACGGCGTCGACCCCTTCGAGGCGGTGACGTCCATCCTCAAGTCGAACGGCTATCGGCTGGTGTCCGAAGGCTCGCTCCATCGCGTCGAAGCGATTGCCGAAGAAGAACAGCGCATGGAGAGCGAGACCTTCACGCTCACGTCCGTTCCCATCGCGTCGGTTCAGGAATCCCTCGAGAGTATCGTCTCCGAGAGCGGCAAGCTGATCATGAACGACGATTCCCCGTCCTTCGTGATGATCGACTACCCGGAGAACATCATCGCGATGACCGATTTCCTGCGGCTGATCGACCGTCGCGAGAAGCAGGTCTTGATCGAGGTACAGATTCTCGAGGTCATCCTCGACGAGAACGACGCGATCGGCACGTCGGTCGAAATCCTCGACATCGGCATCGACGACACGACGCTCACCTACGGGCACGATCTGCTGCCGGATTCGGCGTTCACGACGATCGGCGTGGTCGCGAACCAGTCACCGATCACCGCCACGATCGAAGCGCTCTCGATTCGCCGCAAGCTCAATATCCTCAGCACCCCGAAGATCGTCACGCTCAACGGCCGCGAGGCGAGCATCAAGGTCACGTCGTCCATTCCGTACATCGACGCCACGGCCACCACGAGCACGACCGTCGAAGGGGGCGGAGCGACCGTGGTCGAGCAGGTCGAGTTCACCGAATCCGGGATCAGCCTCAACGTCACGCCCGTGATCGCGAACGACGGCTACGTGAAGCTGCAGATCACGCCGGAAGTCCGAGAGCTCGTGGACTTCTTCAACGGCATCCCGGTCATCGACTCGCGCCGCATCGAGACGAACGTCCTTTGCCAGAACGGGAACACCGTGATCTTGGGCGGGCTGCTGCGCGAGGAAGAGATGCACGAGACGCAGAAGACCCCGATCCTCGGCGACATTCCGTTGCTCGGTGCCGCGTTCCGCCGCAAGGAGAAGAGCATCAGCAAGTCCGAATTGCTCGTCTTCATCACCCCGTACATCGTCGAGGGAGATGCCGAGACGCGTCTCAACCTCGAAGCGTCGGACCGCCTGAAGGAGGGCAAGAAGGCGTTCACGCCGCGCAGCTTCCGTTGATCGAAGCGAACGGCGAGCTCCCGAGGGGGAGCACCCCGTGATCGAGGAAACGAGGCCGGCGCGGCATCACCGCGTCGGCCTCGTCGTTTTCGTATCGTCGTCGGGGCGCGTGATCGCGCCTGTCGGATATCAATATCCGCGCAGCACGACCGCGTTCGTGATCGACACCGGGTGCTTGGCTTCCGAGCGGAAGTCTTCGATGAACCCCTGCAGCGTGACTTCCGACCCCACCATGACGTCGACCGTCGGCTGCACGATCGTGTAGGGAGCGGGCTGCGACGGGAAGTCGGCGATACCGGCCTTGTTGACGTGACCGAAGTTGTTCCAGATGACGTCCGGGTTGCCGCCCGTGACGAGCGTGTCGAAGCACATCGTACCGACGCGGTACGGCTGCGGCGCGATCGTTCCGGCGCTCGGGGCACCGACCTGACCGTAGAGGACGTAGCGGGCCTTCGCCTGACCCGACGGCGTCGCGACGTCGATCTGCAGCGTGCCCGCCGACGGGACCCGGACTTCACGGCTTTCACCTTCGCCCGACGATCCGTTCACCGCAAGCACGTCTTCGTACGTTCCACGATCGGCGCGGACGTTGCCGACTCGGCACAGCATCTCGTCGGCGATTTCGGGAACGTCGTCATTCGTGAGGATCCCGCGGGCGACGAAGGCCTCGCGGATCGCGAAGCGGTAGCGGCCGTCGAAGAGAGCTTCATCCGCGGCGAGGATGCCGAGCGCGCCTTCGCGGAACGTCGAGTACGGCGTGCAGTAGAAGTGTCCTTCGAGAACGAGGCGCATCGAGGTGTCACGGCCCGTGAGCCAGCGAAGATCCCAGAGGGCGCGCGACCAGATCTCGCCGTCGGCGTGGACGCTTCCGTCCATGTCGTAGGGGTAGACCTTGTCACGGTCGACGCGGCGCAGGTTCGGCGGCGTGGCGCTGCTGTAGTGCGTCGCATCCCAGTCCGCGATGACGGCGTCGTTTCGGTCGCCGAACTCCGGTCCCGAGAAGTACGTTGCGGCGAGCCAATCCCCGAAGCCTTCGCCCATCGCCCCCATTTCGCCGCCGCCCCAGTTGATGTTCTGATCGTGCTGAACGGCGTGGCCATACTCGTGTAGAACAATGTCGGCGTCTTCGCCATCATCGACTCCGCCATCGCCGAAGTGGATTGCGTCGTCACCCGTTGAATAGAACGATTGATCGTCGCCAAACCAGTGCGCGTGTGCCAGAGTCGGAAAATCCCGGATCCCGTTCGATGTCGCGTTACTGAACCCAAGGGACTGGAAATACTCCTGCACCTGATCGACGGCATGGTAAACGACAACCTGTTCAAATCGCGGGTCGTCGCGATCGTACTCGTACACGCGACTCGGCTCATTGGCATCCGGAACACTCAAGCCGCCGCTCAGCGACGTCAAATCCACCCACTGGCCATTCAGCAGACCCGTTCCGTCATCCAACCGTTCGAGAGTCACACTCACGCGCTCCGCATCCAGAATGGCCGACGTGGCATCGTTATTGTCATTCATGCCGGTACCGCTTCCCTGTGTCTGATAGGGATTCGGTTCATACACATATCCGGAACCATTGGCAAAGTCGGCCCGATTCTCCTGGGAAAGCACCTTGCCGTCCGCGCTGACCATTGTCAGAAAGTCCCCGGTCGGACTGTTACCAAATACCGTGACCTCCCAGGCCAGTTCGGCCGTGCCGGTTTTGTCGACGTTCCAAACGACATCAA
>JAUIME010000600.1 GCA_030433195.1 bacterium | reverse complement strand
CGGTGCCGACGAAGAGCAGCTCGGGCATGACGTGGTCTTCGGCGATCGCCCAGACGATGTCGCGCTCGGGCAGGTCGCCCGCGATCGACGTCCAGGTGCGGCCGCGGTCGTCGCTTCGCAGCACGTACGGCTTGAAGTCGCCGTTCTTGTGATTCGAGAAGCACGCGAACACGCGATTCGCGTCGTGGTTCGACGCGTACAGATAGTCGACGTAGGTCATGTGCGGCACGCCCGGGAAGACGTCGACCTTGCGCCAGTTCGCGCCGTTGTCCTCGCTCACGTGCACGAGGCCGTCGTCGGTGCCGATGTAGAGCACGCCCTCTTCGAGCGGCGATTCGGCGAGCGCGGTCGCGTTGCCGTAGATCGACGTCGAGCGGTTCTTCGACACGGCGTTCGGCTTCTGGATCACGCCCATGACGGGGAGCTGGTTGCGATCGATGCCGCGCGTGAGGTCGTCGCTGATCCGCGTCCAACTGTTGCCGCGGTCCTCGGATCGGAACAGCTTGTCGGCCGCGTAGTAGAGACGCGTGTGCGAGTGCGGGCTGATGAGCAGCGGCGAGTCCCAGTTCCAGGTGTACGCTTCTTCGCCCGGCACCTCGCGCGGCTTGACGTCGACCGTCTCGCCGCTGCGGCGATCGTGGCGCACGAGCCCGCCGTACTGCCATTGGCTGTAGACGATGTTCGGATCTTCGGGGTCGACCTGCGACTCGAAGCCGTCGCCGCCGACCGTCACGAACCAATCCGCGTTGGTGATGCCGGCGCGGTCGGTCGTTCGCGACGGGCCGCCTTGCGTGTTGTTGTCTTGGGTGCCGCCGTAGATGTAGTAGAACGGCTCCGTGTTGTCGGTGCAGACCTTGTAGAACTGCGTGAGCGGCAGGTTCGCCTTGAACTGCCAGTTCGCGCAGCGATCGAAGCTCTCGTAGACGCCGCCATCACTGCCGACGATGACGTGCGTGGGGTCGTCGGGATCGATCCACAGCGCGTGGTCGTCGACGTGCCGCAGATACGTCCCCGCGCGCGAGAAGCTCGATCCGCCGTCGTCGGTCACCTGCAGGTACGTGTCGAGCAGGTAGACGCGATCGACGTCGGACGGGTCGCACACGAGCTCGTTGTAGTACTGCGGGCTCGACGACATCGTCGAACTCATGCGACGCCACGTCTCGCCGCGGTCGGTCGTGCGGAAGAACCCGCCGCCGCTCGCCGCTTCGACGATCGCGTAAACGACGTCGGGATCGACGGGCGATACCGCGAGTCCGATGCGTCCCTTGTCGCCGCCCGGAAGGCCGCGTTCGATCTTGCGCCACGTCGCGCCCGCGTCGGTCGACTTGTAGATCGTCGACTCGGGGCCGCCGTTGATGAGCGTCCATACGTGACGGCGACGCTGGTACGACGACGCGTAGAGCGTGTCGGGGTCGCGCGGATCGAAGTGCACTTCGTTGATGCCGGTGTGCTCGCTGATGTCGAGGATCTTCGACCACGTCGCGCCGCCGTCGGTCGTCTTGTAGAGGCCACGGTCGCCGCCGGAGCGCCACAGCGGACCCTGCGCCGCGACGTAGACGACGTCGCCGTCGCGCGGGTCGATCGCGATGCGCCCGATGTGCTCCGAGTCGCGAAGCCCGACGTGCTTCCAGCTCTTGCCGCCGTCGACCGACTTGTACAGGCCGTCGCCGAACGCGACGCTGCGCTGGCTGTTGTTCTCGCCGGTACCGACCCACACGACGTTCGTGTTGCTCGGGTCGATCGCGAGACAGCCGATCGAATACGAGCTTTGGCCGTCGAAGATCGGCGAGAACGTCGTGCCGTTGTTCGTCGTTTTCCATACGCCGCCCGAACACGCCGCGACGTACCACTCGCTCTTGCGCTCGGGGTTCACGACGATGTCGCCGATGCGTCCCGACATGAGCGCCGGGCCGATCGACCGCAGTCGCAGCGGCGAGACGACCGAACTGTCGAGCTTGGCGAGCTCGGGCGCGGCGTCTTCGTCGCCTTCGGTTTCGGACGCATCGTTCTCGGCGGCTTCGTCGGTCGCGTCTTGGGCGAACGCGGCAGAGCCGAGCGTGAACGAGTCGGGTGCGGCTGCGCCGAGCGCGAGCACGAGCAACAGCCAGAGCGGGAGGGAGAGCGGTCGTGGGAGCATGATCGATACCTCGTCTTCGGAGACAGCGCGGGTTCGGTGCGTAGGTTCGCAGGATGCAACGGGGAGGCGGGACGAGAGCTCGACGCTGCGGCCTCTCGCGGCCCCTTCAAAATCGTGCCGAGTGTAGCGACTCATGGCCGTGTTTTCACCCCCCTGTGTCGGCCCCGGCGAACCCCTCGCCGGGGAAAAGCGCATCGCGGTTCGATGTCGTTCTTGCTATCGGCTTTTCGGGGCGTCGAACTCGAGGCCCCTCGGGCGGGGGAGTACGGATCGCGGCGCGCGGGGTTCCGGTGCGCTCTTGCGAAGTGTGCGCGGAGCGGCTACTTTGGGCGGCTCTTCGAGCGAATCCGAGGGAGGGCGATGGCCAGGAAGAAGAAGACCACCCGCAAGAAGGCGGCCACGAAGGCCGGGGCGACCGGGAGCACGCGCACGCCGCGTCGTCCCGAGACCGAACCGATCGAAGTCACGCTGCGAACGCCGGATGGCGAGATCGCGAGCAAGATCCGGTCCGGCAAGCAGCTCCAAGACGCCGCCTATCAGTGGACCTACGTGCTGCGCAGCCGCACGCGCTGGCGCAAGGAGCGCCGCGCGCGCGAGGATCTCGCCGATCGGGGGCGCCGCGCGCTGCTCGAACTCGGGCTGACCGAGGCCGATCTCGAGACGCTCGCGGCGGCGAGCTGGATCGAGGTCAGCATCCCGTACGACCGCGAGGCGAGCGGCTGGGAAGCGCGCATCCTGCCGTGGGAGTACCTGCTCTCGGTCGCGACGATGACGGCCGGCCGCCGCCACGGATTGACCGTCGTGCGGCACCTCCACCGCTCGGGGGTCACGCCCGAGCCGTTCCGCCGTCCCGACTCACTGACCGTGGTGGCGAGTGCACCCGGCGCGATCAAGGACCGCTTCGATTTCACGACCGAGTGCGGCATGCCCGAGCGCATCCTCTTCGACGAGGATCCGATCGTCCCGGTGGACGACGACGATTCCGACGTCGATCCCGAGGACGACGATCCCGTGCGTATCCTCGAGGATCCGACGCTCGACGAGATCGCCGCGCACGTGCGCAGCGCGCATCCCGACATCGTGCATCTGTGCGGCATCGACAATCATCAGGGCGTCGACGAGTTCGAGATGCCCGTGCCGAGCGGCGAAACGGCCGGCGACGGCATGGTGCTGTCCGTGCAGGAATCCGGCAAACGACGTCCGATGCTCGCGACGTCGGCCGATCTCGCGCGTGCGCTGTCGGGCGGCCCCGCCGTCGCCGCGGCGGGTGATGACGCCCCTGGTGCCGACGATTCGAGCGCCGACGATTCGGGTGCCGACGATTCGGGTGCCGACGATTCGGGTGCGAACCCTGCGCCGGCCGCACCGCGCGGTGCCGGGCTCGTCGTCTACAACATCTACCGCTCGGCTGCGCGTACGGCGGCGCTGACGGTGGCCGAAGGCGCCGGCGCCGCGGTCGGGTTCCAAGACACGTTCGACGACGCGCTCGCCGAGATCTTTCTCGCGGACTTCTACCACGCGCTGCGCGTTTCGCAGTACGACGTGCACTTGGCGTTCGCGACGGCTTGGCATCTGC
>JAUIME010000014.1 GCA_030433195.1 bacterium | reverse complement strand
ATCGCTTCGGAAACGCCCGTCCCGACAACCGCTTCGAGGGCTTCCGCACCGTCTTCGACACCGTGTATCACCGGCAACTCGACGAGGACGCCTGGCTCGAGGCCTTCGTGTACGGCTCGGCCACGGGGCGCGACCTGAAGGGCCAGCGACCCCAGTTCGGCGATCCGACGGAACTGCGGCAGACGCGCGACGTCGCCTACTTCGCGGGCGCCGGGGTCCGCACGCAGCACATCGTCGAGCTCTTCGACACCGAGCACACGATCTTCGCGGGCGTTCGATTTCACCAGGAGTTGTTCCCCAACTCGCCCACGCGCACGAAGCCGATCGACTCGCAGAACTGGACGCGCATCAACGAGCTCGATGCGCAGTACCAAACCGTGTCGGCTCACATCGACGACACGTTCTCACCCGTCGAAGACCTCGACATCACGCTCGGAGCGCGCATGGAATGGGTACCGACCGCCGAGGGGGAAGACGACATCACGGGGTTCGACTTCGAGGACGAGTTCTTCCGCATTCTCCCCGGCATCGGAGCGTCGTATACGCTCACCGACGAGTGGGCGGTCTTCGCGAGCTACTTCGAGGGCTTCCGCGCGCCGCAGGTCTGGGGCTTTCGCTCCGCGCGTAACGACGGCGACCTCGAATTCGAGCTCGGCCGCACCGCCGAAGTCGGCACGCGATTCCGAGGCGTCGGAGGATTCGACGCCGCGCTCGCCCTTTGGCGCGTCGAGTACGACGACTTCGGCGTCTTCTACAACGACTTCTACGAGAATCTCGGGCGTATCGTGTCGCGCGGCACCGACGTCGAGGTCGACTGGTACGCGGGCGACGTTTTCGAATCGCTCGAGGGATTCTCGATCTCGGGATCGATCACGTTCACCGACGCCGAGCTGAAGTCCGGCGACAACTCCGGCAACGAAGTCCCGTATGCGTGGGACCACAAAGCGACGTGGCGCGCGCGCTACGAGCGCGACGACTGGACGTTCTCGGTCGGTGGCGTGACGGTCGGCGAGTCGTTTTCCGACGATGCGAACACGCGCGAGGAGAATGACGACGGCACGCTCGGACTCAACACGGGATGGACGCTGTGGGACGCCCGCGTCGCGAAGAGTCTCGCGCTCTCCGAAGACGGGATTCTCGATCTCGCGGTCGGCATGACGAACCTCTTCGATCGCGAGTGGGAAGTTCACTCGCGCGGGGGTTTCTTCGGCGGCGGGCTCGTCGCCGGCGCCCCGCGGCAGGCCTACGCGTCGGCCGGACTCACGTTCCGATTCTGACGCGCCGATGACATCGAATCGACTTCACGAAGAGCGGCAACGACAGGAGGATCCATGCAAACGAACGAATCGAATCGACGCGCGGCGGTGTGGCACGCGATCGTCATCGGGGTCGCCACGAGCCTGACGTTACCCGGCGCGTGCGCGTGGGCGCAGACGAACGAAGCTCCGCCGCGGCGATGGGCCAAGTCTGCCGACGAAGGGCGACCGACACGCGCGACCGACGCCGCGGCGCCGTCGAAGGAAACGTCAAAGGCAAAGGACGAACCGGGCGATCCGACCAAGCGCTACGTTCCCCTCCCGGCCGCTGAGGGATGGGATGCCTCGTTAGTCATCGACAACGGGAAGACGGGGATCTGGACCGTTCGCGCGGTGCCGCTGCTCGAAGCGTACGGCACGCCGCAGATCATCGGCCTCGACGATACGGGTCGCTGCAAGATCATGGTCGGCTACAGCGGCAAGTGGTCGCCGATCGACGTCGTCCACGACGGGAAGTGGCTCGGCGGACTCGCGTTCGACGACGTCGATCCTCGCATCGAAGGGCGCGAGCTCTACACGGGCGGTCAGAACGGCAATCTCTACATGCTCGTGTCCTACCCGGACGGCGGCGTCGACGCGCGGCGCATCGCGCGCTTCGAAGGTCGTGAGATTCATACGCTCCTCTCCGGCAATCTCGATCCCGTCACCGACGGCAACGAGATTCTCGTCTTCACGAGGCCCGGCGGGCTGTGGCGCGTGACGCCCACCGGCGAGCACGGTCGCTTCGAGTCGACGAAGATCCAAGATCTGCCCGGCCGCGTACGCGACGCTCTCGTTCTCGGCAAGAACTCCGCAGGATTCACCGAGATCCTCACGGCGTCGCGCAACGGTCGCCTCGACATCCTCACGTTCTCGGGCGGAGCCACTCCCGATTCACGCACCGTCTACGAAGCCTCGATGGGACTCGGCCGGCTCGCGCGACGACCGATGCGCGAAGGCGAACCCGACGTGATCTACGCCACGCACGACGACGGTCGCGTCCTGCGATTCCGAGTGGGCGGCGACTCGTGGAAGCACGAGACGATCTACTACGGACCGCAGGGTCCGCGCGGCGTTGCGCCCGGGACGTTCACGTCCGACACGAGTGTCGAAACGGTCGCCGTGTTCGGGTACTCCGGTCGCGTCGAGTTGCTCGAACGTCGCGCCGACACCTGGACCGTGAAGACGATCTTCGAAGATCGCGACAAGGGCCACTGGCTGGCGCCGGCCGAACTCGACGGACGCAACGCGACCACCGAGCTCATCGGTTCGGGCTACGGCGGCCGCATCTTCCTGCTCTCGCGCCCGCCCGGCTACGGCCTGTCGGATCGTGCGCCCGCGACCGAAGTCGCGAAGTGAGATCACCCGAGCCCGGGTGCCCGTTCGCGTGCGCCCGGGCGCGCCCCGAATTCCCGACTCCCCGAACCTGACGAGAGAACCATGAACTCACGCCCGATGAGCCCGTCCCCACTACGTACGCTCCTCGCGATCTCGCTCGCCGCATTCGTGACGATGCCCGCGATCGCGCAGCCGACCGAAACTCCCACCGCCCCCTCGACGCCGCAACCGAGCGAGGACGCGCCGAACCCGACCGCTCCCAACGCGCCCACCGCCGATCCCGAACTTCGGATTGGGGTGGTCTACGGGCCGCGCAGCGGGCCCGAGTACGAAAACCGACCGTCGCCGCTCTTCTACGGAGGGGGCTTCCTCACGAAGACGCCGGTCTTCGAGACGCTCGTCGGGATGGACCGCCACGGCGCACCGACCGCGGGGCTCGCGACGGCTTGGAGCGTCTCGCCCGACGGCCTCGTCTACACGCTGACCCTGCGCCCCGGCGCCGTGTTCCACGACGGTCGCCGCTGCGATGCCGACGCAGTGGTCGCGCACTTCGCTCGTCTCGGCGGAGTGGAAGATCGCTTCATCGGCGCGTTCGACCATCTCGTCGCGATCGAAGCGCAAGACGCCCGCACGGTGCGTTTCGAGCTCGATCGGCCCTACCCGCTGCTCGAAGATCTCACGCTCGTCAATCCGATGTCGATCGTGGTCGCCGACGCTCCGCGCGACGCCGAACCGGCGGTCTTGATCGGCACCGGACCGTTCGTGTTCGAGAGCTTCGAGCCGATGCGCCGCGCGGTCTATCGCCGATTCGACGCGTACGACGCGACCAAGCCGCAGATCGAGTCGTTCTCGTACGAGATCTACCCGTCGTCGGTCCGTCCGGACGGCGTCCTTACCTGGGCGCTCGAACGCGGACACGTCGACGCGATCGTCGAAGGCTGGACGCCCGCCATCCCGCGCGGCGAAGCGCGCATGCTCGCGAGGGATCCGCGACGCTTCCGCCTCGTGCGCACGCCGGGTTCGGCCGTCGTCACCCTCGTCTTCCGCAGCGACCGCGCCCCGTTCGACGACGTCGCGTCCCGACGTTTCGTCGCGGGAACCGTCGACCGCGGCGCCTTGGTCGACATCGCCGAGCACGGGTTCGCGGAGGAAGCCCGCACGATCTTCGCACCCGGTGTCGCGGATTGGCCGATGGAAGCCTCCGACGCGTCGAGTACCGTCTCGGCTTCCGACGTTCCCCCGGCCGGTCTCGTCGAGCGCGAGCTCACGCTCCTCGTCTCGGGGCGCGACGTCGGCCTGCTCGTCGCTGCGTTCGAGATCGCCCGCCAGCTCGAGCACCGCGGCATCCCGATCCGCGTCGAGCGACAACTCCCGGGCACGGCCGGATACGATCGCGTGAATCGACTCGGCTACGACCTCCTGCTCACCCGCACGTGGGGTCTGCCGTACGATCCTCACGCTTCCCTCGTCTCGCGCCTCGCGCCGAACCCCGACTTCAAGACGGCGGTCGAAACGCTGCCGTTCTATACGCACCCCGAGCTCACGCGTCGCATCACGGATTCGTTCGACTTGGCGCCCGGATCGAACGAGCGGCGCGCGTGCTATCGCTCGATCCAGCAGTTCGTCGACGAGCAAGCGGCCGTCGTGCCGCTTTACATCCCCAACCGCATCGCCATTACGACGGTGCGTGTGCGGGGCCTCGAGCTCGGTCCGCACGGGTACGGACTCGATCTCTCGCGCGTCACGGTCGAGCCTCCACGCTGAATCGACAGTCTGCGAATCGCGCGGGCGTCGAGTCGCTATGCTACCGTCGTACCGGTGCGTCGCATCGGCGGCGCCGCCCTCGAGCGCCACGCGGCGCACCTCGCGACGAGCTCGCACATGACGACGCCCCCCACTGCCGAACCGAATCCCCCACGCTCCTCGTCGCGCGGCATCCGATGGTGGCCGCTCGCCGTGTTCGTCGCGCCGCTCGTCGTCGCGATCGTGGTCCTCGCCCGGATCCCGACCGACGACCGCCAGTCGATCAACATGCTCTCGATGCTGCTCGGGGCCATCGCCGCGGCGCTCGCGTTCACGTGGCTCGTCGCGCTCTCGCGGCTGCGGTGGCGAGTACGCCTCGCGACGGTCGCCGGTCTCGCCGTCCTCGGCGCGCTCTTCGTCGCGATGGTGCGCGTCAACGGAGTCACGGGCGACCTGATGCCGATTCTCGAGTGGCGCTTCGCCGCGAAAGCCGATCCCGTCGATCGTGCGCTGCCCGAGTCGGAGCGCACGACCGACGCCTCTGCACCCGAACGCGCGGTCCCCGCCGATGCCGCGGACTTCCCGGAGTTCTTCGCGCCCGGTCGCGACGGGAAGCTCGACGGTCCGGCTCTCGCCACCGACTGGGATGCGAATCCGCCCGAAGAACTCTGGCGGCGACCGGTCGGCGAGGGATGGTCGGGGTTCGCCGTCGCGGGGCGCGATGCGATCACGCAGGAACAATACGCGGAAGACGAAGCGGTCGTCTGCTACGACCTGCTGACAGGTGACGTTCGCTGGTCGCACCGCGACCGCGCGCGCTACGAGACGACCGCGGGCGGAATCGGCCCCCGAGCGACTCCCACGATCGGCGGCGAGCACGTCTACACCCTCGGCGCGACGGGAATTCTCAACGCCTTCGAGCGGGTCTCGGGACGATTGCTGTGGACCGTCGACATCCTCGAAACGAACGACGCCGCGATCCCCGATTGGGGGGTCACGGGCTCGCCGTTGCTCGTCGACGACACCATCGTGGTCAGCGCCGGCGGCACGAACGGACGCTCGCTCGTCGCCTACGACCGCGCCACGGGCGAGGTCCGCTGGGCGCGCGGCAACGAGCCGGCGCACTGGAGTAGCCCGCGGCTCGCGACACTCTGCGGGGTGCGACAGATCCTCATTTTCAACGCGTCCGAAGTCACGAGCCACGACGCCGCGACGGGCGAGATCCTGTGGTCGTATCCATGGAGCGCGGACCACGTGCACGTCTCGATGCCGGTCGTGCTTCCCGGCAATCGCATCGTGATCTCGACGGGCTACGGCAACGGGGCCCACCTCGTCCAAATCGAGCGCGACGACGCCGGACGATTCTCGGCGAGCACGATCTGGGAATCACGTCGCATGAAGGCCAAGTTCGCGAACATCCTCGCGATCGACGATGCGCTTTACGGCCTGGACGACGGCATCCTCGCGTGCGTCGACCTCGCGACGGGCGATCGGCTGTGGAAAGGCGGGCGCTACGGCCACGGCCAGATGCTCCTCGTGGGCGACGTGCTGCTGCTCACGAGCGAGCGAGGGGCCATCGTGCTGATCGATCCGAACCCCGAGGAGCACACCGAGCGTACGCGCTTCGACGTCTTCGACGAAAAGACGTGGAATCCGCCGGCGCTCGCCGGGCGCTACTTGCTCGTGCGCAACGCGTCCGAAGCCGCGTGCTTCCGGCTCCCCGTCGCGAACGACTGACCGCATCGCCGCGATTCACGAATCGTGTGTCGCCATCGCCGATTCGTTTCCGTACAATCCCTCGTCCGGGTCGAGAAGTGACTGCCGTGCCCGATTCGCGTTCGGCGAGCGGGCTTCCCCACGAGTTCAGGAGGAACGATGCGTCTCTCGCGGAACCCTCTCCCTCAGTTCGCCCTCGCGCTCGCGATCGTCGCCGCGTGCGCGCCGTTCGCCGCGGCACAGGGTTCGACCGACGACGCGGCCGCCCGCAAGGCGGACCTCGAGCGCGAGTTCGAGCTCACGATGTCGGGCGCATCGCTCGTCGGCTTCTTCACGATCGACGGCGCGAGCGCCGACGCGCCGCTGCGCGAAGAACGCTACACGATCCGCAAGGTCACGCCGCTCGGCAACGACCGCTGGCGCTTCGACGCGCGCGTGCAGTACGGCAACCTCGACGTCACGGTTCCGATCCCGCTTTCGGTGCTCTGGGCCGGTGACACGCCCGTCATCACGCTCACCGACATGACGATCCCCGGACTCGGGACCTACACGGCGCGCGTGCTCGTCTACCGCGACGCCTACGCGGGCACCTGGAGCGGCGGCAACCACGGCGGCCAGATGTTCGGCCGCGTCGAGAAGGCGCCCGCCGAGTCGGGAGAACCCTCGGAAGGCGCAGCATCGTCGAGCAGCGACACCGAAACCGGCGAGGACGACGCCGCGACCGACGAGAACGAAAGCAGCGCTCCCGCGGGTCCCGAACGTACGAGCGGACCGGTCTACGACGAACACGAACAAGCGCGTCGCGACGGTCAGTGGCCCTCGTTCCGAGGCGTCGCGGCCGACGGAATCGGGCACGGGTCCGTAACGCCGAAAACCTGGGACATCGAATCGGGCGAGAACATCCGCTGGCGGATCCCGATCCCGGGTCTCTGCCACTCGGCACCGATCATCTGGAACGACCGCATCTTCGTGACGACCGCGGTCCGCACCGATGGCGAAGAGTCCGCGCTCAAGGTCGGCCTGTACGGCAGCATCATGCCCGTGACGGACGAAGGCCCGCATCGTTTCGAGCTCTACTGCCTCGACCGCGAGAGCGGCCAGACGATTTGGACGCGGACGATGTTCGAAGGCGAGCCCGCGATCCAGCGTCACCCCAAGGGCAGCCACGCGGCCTCGACGCCCGTCACCGACGGCAAGCGCGTCGTCGCGTTTCTCGGGACCGAAGGTCTGCACTGCTTCGCGATGGACGGCACCCCGAAATGGAGCAAGGACTTCGGGCGACTCGACTCGGGTTTCTTCATGGTCCCGAACGCGCAGTGGGGATTCGCATCCTCGCCGGTCCTCTACCAAGACCGCGTCCTGGTGCAAGTAGACGTGCAGGGTCAGTCGTTCCTCGCCGCACTCGACGCGGAAACGGGCGACGAGCTTTGGCGCACGTTGCGCGAGGAAGTGCCGACGTGGTGCACGCCGACCGTGTATCGCCACGGCGGTGACCTTCGCGTCGCGGCGAACGGATGGAAGCACGTCGGCGGGTACGACTTCGAAACCGGCAAGGAAATCTGGAAGCTCACGGGTGGCGGGGACATCCCCGTGCCGACGCCGGTTCTGCACGACGACCTCATGTACTTCACGAGCGCGCACGGCCGCGAAGCTCCGATCTACGGCGTTTACACGGGCGCGACGGGGACGCTCGACCGCGACCCCGACATCGAGGCCGCGCTGGCGTTCCACCTGAAGCGCCGCGGCAACTACATGCAGACGCCGCTCGCGTACGGCGGCTACCTGTTCTGCTGCAGCGACCAGGGCGTGCTCGCTTGTTACGACCCGCTGACCGGCCGCGAGCACTTCCGCGAGCGCATCTACACGCCGCCCGCGAACGAGAACCAAGACAGCTCACCGGGTCTCCCGACCGGATACACGGCATCGATCGTGGCGGCGGGCGGGCTCCTCTACGCGACGTCCGAAGAGGGCGACGTCTTCGTGCTGCGCCTCGCCCCCGAGATGGAGCTCCTCGAGATCAACTCGCTCGGCGAGCCGTGCATGGCGACGCCGGCCATCTCCGACGACACGATCTTCTTCCGAACGCGGTCGCACCTCGTCGCGGTCGGATCGAGCGAATGATCGACGGCGGTACCACGCGACGGCGCTTCGGCGTCGTCGCGATCCTCCCGCCGCTCGCGTTCGCCGCTTCGCTGATTTGCGTGACGGCCTGCGGACGGAACGCGGGACGCGAACCCTATCGCGAAGTCGAGCGGGTGGCGCTGCCGACGCCCGCGCGCGACGGCACGACGAGCCTCGAGGCCGCGATCGCCGCGCGGCGATCCGTGCGGACGTTCGCGCCCCGCGCACTCACCGATGCCGAGCTGTCGCAGCTCCTGTTCGCGGCGCAAGGGATCACGGGACCAGACGGTCTTCGCGCGGCACCGTCGGCCGGCGCTTGCTATCCGCTGACGCTCTACGTCGTGCGAAAGCCCGTATCCGATCCCGGCAGCGATTCCCGCGAAACGGTCCACCGCTACGAGCCCGCAGGACACACGCTCGTACGGCTCGGATCCTCTGACGATGCACCCGCCCGGCCGGCGCTCACGGAGTGCGTCGATCAGGATGCGGCACGCCAAGCACCGGTGCTCGTCTTCGTGACGGGAAACGTCGCGCGTACCGAAGCGACGTACGGAGACGGTCGCGCGGAGCAGTACGTCTTCGTCGAGGCCGGTCACGCGGCGCAGAACCTGCTGTTGCAGGCGGTGGCGTCGGGACTCGCCGCCGTCCCGATGGGCGGGTTCGATCCGGAATGCGTCCGGCGAGAGCTACGGCTCCCGCCGGACGAGGATCCTCTCTACGCGCTCGCGATCGGCGCACCGCTCGCGAGCCCTCCCCCGCGCTGACCGGCGCGGACGCCGAAACGCCACGTCGCGGGAGACCTCGATCGATCAGCCCTTCTTCTTGCCCGCGCCCTCCGCGAGGCAATAGAGGTGACCTTCGGTGCGGATGTACAGCTCGTCGCCGATCGCCACGGGCGACGCGTCGACCGTCTCGCCGAGATCGTTCACGGCGAGCACCTTGAACTCGGGACCGTGCTCGAGCACGATCGTCTTGCCGCTACGACCGATCACGTACACTCGGCCGGCCGCGCCGAGCAGGGACGCGTAGAGTCCGCTGATTTCGGGCAGGCGTTCTTCGCCGTAGTGCAGTTCACCGGTCTTCGCGTCCGCACACGAAATCAGCGCGTTGCGGCTCTTCGTGAAGTAGATCTTGTCGCCGTAGAGAACCGGCGATGCGACGTACGGCGCCGCGTCACCGCGCGACCACAGCAGCTTGTCTTCGTCGGTGATGTCGCCGCGCGCGCTCAGCGGGATCACGGTGATCGCGTTGCCGCGATACCCGGACATGCAGATGACGTGATCGCCCATCCGAAGCGGCGACGGGATCGGGTTGCTGACTTGTCCGCCGCATTCCCAGATGACCTTGCCGGTCTTCAGGTCGTAGCTTCGCGTGCGGTTCGAGCCGTTGGCGATGACGTGCGTCACGCCGTCGTGCTCCGTAACGAGCGGAGTGTTCCAGGTGGTCGGCTCGTCGCGTTCCACGCGCCATCGTTCCTTGCCTGACTTCGCGTCGAGGCACACGATGAACGAATCGCCTTCGTGATCCCACAGGTGCACGAGCGCGTCGCCGTGCACGACGGGCGACGATCCCTCGCCGAAGCTGTTGCGGATCCGCATGTCGCCGAGATCCTTCTTCCACAGCAGCTCACCGTCCATCGAGTAGCAGAACACGCCGCGCGAACCGAACGAGCAGTACACGCGCTCGCCGTCGGTCGTCGGCGAGATCGAGGCGAACGAGCTCGTCGAGTGCTTGCCCTCGTGTGGCACGGCCTCGATCGCGACCCGCTCCCAAAGCGTCTTGCCCGACGCGCGGTCCAGGCACATGAGCGAGTACTGGTACGTCTCGGTCGGCGGCGCGTTGCGTCCACCGCCACGGCGACCGCCGCGGCGCTGTCCACCGCGACGCTCCTGCTCGCCACGCGGAGGCTGCGGCGAGAATTGTCGGCCGTCCGCCCCGTCACCCGAGTCGGCGTCGGCGGTCTCGGACTTCTTGTGGACCGCGGCCGCGACGAAGATCTTGTTCTCCCAGATGATCGGCGTCGCTTGCCCTTCGCCCGGAATAGCGACCTTCCACTTGACGTTCTCCGTCGCGCTCCACGTCAGCGGCGGCTTGGCGTCGGGCGCGAGTCCGTCGGCATTGGGTCCGCGCCACTGGTGCCAGTTCGAATCGAAGTCGGACGCCTGAACGGGCAGCGCCGTCGCGGTCACGAGCAGCGCGACCGCCCACGCGAGCGTCCGCGTGTGCCGTTTCGTACGCATCATCGTCATCTTCATCCTTTCGTAGTGGGGCGAGTTCGTACCTTCCGACTTGCCCCAGTCGTGTCTCGTTCGATCGTCGTTCGGTGTGGTTGTCACCCTCCGAGGTCTTCTTGGCGAGGCTCGATTGTGCCCGATCGTCGGCCGCTTGGCCACGACTTCCCGGCCGCGTCACTCGCTGCGGAGCGCGTCGACGAGACGCCCGCGAAGCGCGGCTTGCGTCGCGAGACGGATCGACAGCACCGCGAGCGCCGCCGTACCACCGAGGAACGCAGCCAGAAGTCCGTACGGGATTTGGATCTCGGGGCGCACCCACGTCGGCACGATGGCGAGAGCCGCCGCCGCCGTCCCTGTCGCGAGTCCGGCCGCTACGAGGAAGCGGAGCTCGGCGCTCACGAGCGCGCCGATGCGCTCTTTGGAGAATCCGATCGACCGCAGCAGCGCCAGCTCCCCTCGACGCTCCATGACGTTGCGCAGGACGAGAACGCCCACGCCCGCCGATCCCAGCAACAAGCCGAGCCCGCCCAAGACCACGAACATCCGCAGGTACGTGGCCTCGACCGTGTAGAACTGTTCGAGCCGCTCGACGCTCGGGACGAGATCGAGGCCGACCGTGTCGAGTCGTTCGGTCAGGTAGTCGCGGACGCCTTCGACGCGGTCGGGTGGTGTGTCGACGAGGAACAGCCGGTGCCCGGCTTCGCCCGGGAAGTGCTGCGTGAAGTCGCGCTCGGCGATGAGCAAACGTCCCTGCAGGACGGACAGTCGTTGCGGGATCGCCGCGACCAACCGCACCCCGAACGTCTCGCCGCGCTCGTCGACGTACTCGAGGACGTCGCCATGGCGACCGACCTTCTTGCGAAGCTTCCACACGGCCGTCGCGGAATCTCCGATGATCGCGGGGACGATGCCGTCCTCGCTCGGTTCTTCGAGCAACGCGAACAGCCGATCGGCTTCCTCGGGACTCGCGAACGCGCCGAGCTCCGCGAACCGTTCGGGATCGATCCCGAGCAATGGCGGGGTCAGCGACAAGTTGAGGTTGAGGCAGCTCGCGTCGTCGCCGTCGCGCACCCGAACAGGGACGATGTCGACGTCAGCAAGTGTCTCGTCGTCGCGCAAACGGAACTCGTCGCGCCCCTCTTCGGAATTCAGGTCGACGTGGACCGCGACGCTCGTCTCGCCGTAGAGCTCGAAGCCGCCCGTTCCCGAAGCGCGCACTCCGGCTTGGCGATCGAGGTCTTCTTGCATCGCCGAGACCGACAGCACGAGGAACACGCCCGCCGCGAGCATTCCCGCGGTCGCGAGCCCGCGGCCGGGACGACGCCCTGCGTTGCTGCGGCCGAGCGCGCCGACCCCGCGGCTCGCGTGCGCGCCGGTCGCGAGCTTCGCGAGTGCGTGCCGCACGAACCCGAGTCCTCCGACGAGCGCGAGGAAACCCGCTCCGAAGAACGCTCCCGCGGGGCTCGGCGGATCGGTGACCACCGTCCACGCGACGCTCGCCGCGGCGAGCGCGAGCCCGCCGATCCCGATCGCGAGTGACGTCACCGGCCGCCGCCGCGCGCCGACCGGGCGCTCGCCGAGCCGAGGCGCGACGTCGCCGGCTACGAGTTCACGGACGGGGCGCTTGGCCTGACGCCACGAGACGACCGCGATCGCGAGCAACGAGACCGCCGAGCCTGCGACGACTCCGATCACGGCCGAGTCGAAATCGGCGTGGAACGACACCGAAGCGTCCGCGATCGCCCCGCTCCACGACGATTCGAGTCGACGGATGAGGAACGCGGCAAAGCCGAATCCGAGCGGAACGCCGAGCACCGAACCGACGACGGCCAGTGCCGCGCCCTCGGCGAGCAGCAACCGCCGCACGCGCCCCGCGGTCCAGCCGACCGCGAGGAGCACGCCCGTTTCGCGCGCGCGCTGTTCGACCGTGAACACGAAGAGCATGCCGGTCAGCAGCAGCGACGCTCCGATCAGGAAGAAGCTCATGCCGAGGAACAACTGCCCGAGATCCATCGACTGCGATGCAGCGCGAAGGGCTTCGCCGCGCACCGGCCGCCACGCGAGCGCGACGTCGGCCGGATCGAGGTTCGCCCGTAGCGCGTCGGCGATGCCGTCCTCGCCGCCTTCCGCGGTGCGCGCGAAGCGCACGCCCATCTGATCGCCGAAGCGGTTGCCCCACATCGATCGGCCGGCTTCGAGCGTGACGATCGCCTTCGGGGTTTCGCGGTACTCTTCCCAGTACGCCTCGTTGTCCGGATCTTCGAGTGCTTCTTCGTCGGTCGTGAGCCCGATGTCCCAGTCGGCGCACGAGTCGACGTCGGTCAAACCCGGGAACTCGGGCGCGAGCACGCGTTCGCCGGTGAGCCGATCCATCGCGATCACGTCGCGCACGCGGAACGTCCGCTCGGCGCGCTCGAACGCGTCCCCGGCCGCGAGCACCGAATACTCGACGTCGACCGAATCCCCCGCCGCGATCCCGAGATGGTCCGCGAGCCATGCGTTCACGAGGATCTCGTCGTCGCCCATCGCGGGCGGGACGAGACTCACGCGTTCGTCGTCGCTCGCGCCGAGCGCCGTCACGAACGAGTAAGGAGTCGACGCGTCGCCCGCGATGATCGATTCGACGAGATACGTCACCGTGCCGACGGCGGGCGCGCCGACGGCGCTCGCTGCCTCGACGACCGCGGGATCGAGGAAGATCCGCGGACTCTCGATCTGCACGATGCCGAGATCGGGCTCGTCACGAACGACGACGCCCGCATCGACCAGCCGCCACGCCTGGCGCAAGGCAGCCTGGGCCTCGGCGGGCACCGCGGTCGAGGCGGGTTCGGACGCGACGCCCTCGATCGCGACGAGCAGCCGGTTCGCCGCGCCCTCGAGTTCGACGGTCTCTTGCAGCCATGCCAGATCGACGAACGCGTTGTACGGGCTCACCTGCTCCGCGCGCAAGCTGAACCGCCCGAGCGCCGCGTCGGGCACGATCGCCGCGAGCTGCAGCCGTTCGCGCCGCGTGCCGCGATCGTCTCGCGACGCGAGCGGAGCGTCTTCGGAGAGCAACCCCGGCTTGCGCAGCCGCACCGAGATCTCGGCGCCCGGCTCGACGTCGAGCTCGGCCGCGAGGCGTTCGCTGATCGCGATCTCGCCCGGCTCGAGCGGCGCCGGTGCCGCGATGCCCTCCGGGACGAGCTCGAAGAAGCGCGCGTCGATGCCGAGCACTTCCACGCGATTCACTTGGTTCCAGCCGCCGCCGTCGCCCTCGCGCTCGGCGAGCGCCATGCCTTCCACGCGCATCATGGGCGCGACGGTCGCGTCACTCCCGAGCTGCTCGCCGATTCGGTCCGCGAGGTCGAAGCGGAAGTAGCGATCGCCCGTCTCGAGCGCGAGATCGATCGAGCCGAGGCGCGTGACCGCGATGCGCTCGAGGCTGCGATGCACGGAGTCGCCGACAAAGAGCGCGCCGACGAGCACGGCCGTCGAGATCGCGCATCCGAGCACGACCCCGGCGTGGGTGCGCGCATGGTAAGCGAGGCTCGCGAAGACGAGACGCAGGGCGCTCATCGCGTCGCCCGTGTTTCGGGACCGCGTGTTTCGGGGCCGCGTGTTTCGCTGCCGCGTGCTTCCGTTCCGCGAGACACTTCGACGAGCTTCCCGTCGCGAAGCTCCACCACGCGCGACAACCGCTCCGCGAGATCGCGTGCGTGCGTCACGAGAATCAGCGCGACGCCCTGCTCGCGATTCAACTCGGACAAGAGCTCCGCGAGGTTCTCGGCGCTCTCTCGATCGAGTGAGCCCGTCGGCTCGTCGGCGAGCACGATCGACGGACGGTTGACGAGCGCACGCACCACGGCCGCACGCTGCCGCTCCCCGCCCGAGAGCTTCGCGGGGCGATGCGTCAGCCGATGCGAAAGCCCCACGCGATCGAGCAGCTGGCGCGCGTGTTCCTCGGCACCGTTTCGCTCCTTCGCGACGAGCGTCGGCACGAGCACGTTCTCGAGAACGGTGCACTGCGGCAGCAGGTGATGCGATTGGAAGACGAAGCCGATGACGCTCGAACGCAACGCGGCGCGTTGTTTTTCGTCGAGCGCGGAGACGTCTTCGCCGTCGACGAGCACGGTCCCCGACGTCGGATCGTCGAGCGTCCCGACGAGATTCAGCAGCGTGCTCTTGCCGCTCCCCGACGGACCGACGATCGAGACCGACTCGCCGCGAGCGACCGCGAAGTCGACGTCGCGCAAGATCGGGAGCTCGCCGCCCTCGCCGCTCGCGAACGACTTCGTGACGCCGCGCAGCTCGACGATGGTGTCTCGGGTCGTCGCAGGCTTGTCTTTCGCAGCCATGTCATTCGGCTCCGAAGGCGGTAACGGTCCCGTCGTCGGCGCCGACGAGGATGCGTCCCGCGACGACCGCGGGTCCCGTGATCCAGTCGCTCACTTCGTACGTCCAGATCTTCTTGCCGGTCGCGAGCTCGAGCAAGAACAAGCGCCCGCCCGACGAGATCACGACGCGGTCTCGCGCGATGGCAGGCGAGAACGGTGAATCCTCCGTGTCGAACGTCCACCGCGTCTCGCCCGTCACGCGATCGAGACCGTGCACGATCCCGTCTTCCGACGCGAACACGACGATCGACTCGCCGATCGCAGGCGTGGTGAACGTCTCCGCGCGACTCGTCTCGTTGCGCCACAGGATCTCGCCCGCGGCGACGTCGACCGCGCACAGGCTTCCCACGCGCGTCCCGACGAACGCGATAGTTCCCGCAAACGCGACTCCTCCCGCGACCTGCGCGTCGTCGCCGAGCGGCACGTCGTCGGACTTCTTCGCTTCGGCGATCGAGAACACGTGAAGCGCCGACGCGCAGCTCCCCATCGCGATCCGCCCGTCCGACACTGACGCCGACCCGTCGCAGCGATCGATCGGTTCGGTGGTCCACACGGGCTTCCCGCTTGCGGCGTCGACACAGTGCAGCGCCCCGTCCGACTGCGAGTTGACGACGATGCCGACACGACCGTCCTCGAGTTCGACGCGTGTCGCCGATCCCTGGATGTTGCTCTCGATGTCGTAGCTCCAGCGTTCCTCGCCCGATGCCGCATCGTACGCGAGGAGCTTTCCGTACAGCGAGCCGACGACGACGAGATCGCCGATCACGACGGGCGGTGACGAGAACTCGTCGTCCTTGCGACGGATGTTCCACCGCTCCTTCCCCGCGAGATCGACCGAGAACAGCCTGCCGCGCTCGTTCGTGAAGAAGATCGCGTCGGACGAGGCCACGGGCGTAAAGGTCACCTCCCGATCGGCGTCGAATCGCCACAGCCGCTTCGGTGCGTCGGGAACCGCGCTCGTCGCGATGCCGTCGAGCGTGAAGTCACCGTGATACGTCGGCCAAGGCGCCCGTTTGGCGCCACCGGCGTCGGCGCTCGCATCGCGCGGCTTCGCGATCGGCTCGGTCACGCGATCGGCCTTCGCCTCGGCGGGCGGCGGTTGAAGCGCCGCGTCGCTCGATGCGATGCCGATCCACGCGATCGCGACCATCGCCGCAGCCGTGAGCGAGGATCGAAGGCGCCGCGACGTCACTCGCGGCGCGAGTTCGTTCGGAATCATGAGGTTCCTCCTGTCGGACTCGGTTCGGGCCGCGTTTCGGCCCCGAGCCCGCGATACACTTCGAGGATGCGTTCGGCCATCCTTCGTGCGTGAAAGTCGGTTTCCATCGATCGGCGACCGCTCTGCCCGAGGGCCGCGAGACGATCGCGATCGAGCAAGAGGTCGCCGAGGGTCGCGGCGAGCGTCTCGGCATCGTTCGGTTCGTACACCACGCCGCCGCCCGTTGCTTCGATCAGCTCCGGGAACGCGCCGACGTTCGGTTGCACGACGGGCACCCCGGCCGCGAGCGACTCGAGGATATAAGTTCCGAAGGCGGTCCCCTCGGGAGACGGGACCGAGAGCACCGTGAGCCCCTGCAGGAAGGCACGCCTCGACGACGGTTCGATGTCGTCGAAGAACTCGAGGTCGCCGTCCATGCCCTCGCCGCGGACGCGCCGGTGCAGCTCTCGCAAGAACCGCCGGTCGTCGGCCGTCGCCCCGCCGCACAGGTGCAGGCGTAGCGATTCGAGGCCGGGGCGGCGTTTGAGCGCCACGAAGGCGTCGACGAGGACCCCGAGTCCGAGAGGTTCCGCCAAGCGAGAAAGGAACCCGAGGACCGGCGGATCGTACGGAAGGGTCGAGACGTCGAACGCATCGGCGTCCACCCCGACGTGAACGACGTGGAGGCGCGACGCATGGAAGCCCAGCCGCTCTTGCATCAGGCCGCCGTAGTAGCGACTGACCGCGTGGAACGCGTCGACTTCCCCTCCGAGCTCGGCGATGACGCGCCAGCAGTCCTGAGCGTCGTGCGCATGCATGGCGTCGATCCACGTGTGCTCGTCTTGGAGCGAGCACACGAGTTGCGAACCGAACCGCCGCTTGGCGGCCACCCCGATGCCGAGCAGGAACGGGTTCGAGACATGGACGACGTCTTGCGGGCCCGCCCCGATCGTCTCCAACCAACCGAGCAGGCGATCGAGCTCTTTCGCTTGGTTTCCTTCGGCGCCCCGCAGCATCGACAGCGTCATCGAGCCGAGGTCGGACGCGCGGACCGTGCCGGCGCGTCGGGCGGCCCATCGCAGCATCCACCGCGAGTCGAAGAAACGGTCGAGCCAGCGCGGCGTACGCCGGAAGATCCCCGACTTCTGCTGCAAGTAGGAGTTGATTCCGCCAAAAAAGATTGGGGAATCCGAAACCGCCGTGACTCGGTCTCGCACTTGGGGCAGATAGAGAGGGACCGCGACGACGTTCGCGCCTGCTTGCACGAGAGCGCGCAAGAGGGCGTTGTCGCGCACGCAGTTCTCACAGTAGAAACTGTCCCCCGAGCTCGGAACGACCTGGAGGATCTTCATCGGCGATCGGTCCTCCGAAGATGCAACTGGGCGAAACCCGCGCGTAACGATAGCATGTCCTTCGCACGACACGCAGCGCCGGATGCCCCACTCGATACGGCGCACGAACGCGTGCGGTACGGCAATCCCGTCGTGAACCCCGATCCAAGAGGAAAGTGATCCCGATGAGACCTCATGTGTCGATCCTTCTACGCACCCTGGGCGTTTGCGTGAGCCTGGCCTTGTTCGCCTGCGTCACGCCACCCACCGCGGCCGACGACACGGCCCCGCTCAACGGCTGGCTGCAATGGCGCGGCCCCGATCAGAGCGGTATTTCGCACGAGACGAATCTCCCGGAGGCTTGGGAGATCGGCGGCGAGAATCACCTCTGGGACATCGAGCTCCAAGGCCGCGGCACGCCGCTCGTCGCCGAGGGCCGCGTCTACAGTTGGGGCTATCGCGGCGAGCGCTTCGACTTGCGCGAAGTGCTCGTGTGCCTCGACGAGAACACGGGCGAGCTCATCTGGGAACGCGAG
The DNA here is from genome assembly GCA_030433195.1 of bacterium. GTDB lineage: Bacteria > Planctomycetota > JACOTG01 > JACOTG01 > JAUIME01 > JAUIME01. Next base: position 2,740 of record JAUIME010000014.1, on the reverse strand, counting down.
TTCCCCGACTTCTTGAGCGAGACGATCTACAACCGCTACTCGATCGGCTCGCCCGTCATCGACGCCGAGACGCGCTCGATCTACCTCAATGCATCCTCGGGCGAGATCTACTGCCTGTCGCTCGACGGCGACGTACGCTGGGTCCACTCGATGCAGGAGGAGTTCGGACGCAACACGTATCCGAACGGACGCACCGGCGCCCCCACGATCGAAGGCGACTTCGTGATCTTCCGCGGCGTGACGAACAACTGGGGTGCAAACGGTCCGCCGCGCGATCGACTCTACGCGTTCGACAAGCGCACCGGCGAATGCGTCTGGGTCGCGACGCCGGGTCAGGGACCGCCCTTCCTCAAGGACAGTTGCTTCGCGACGCCCGTCTACGATTGGTGGGACGGACGCCGCGTTCTCTACACGGGCCTTGGCTCGGGCGCGATCGTGTGCGTCAACGCCTGGACGGGCGAAACGCTCTGGCGTTCTCAGCAGATCGTCGGCGGAATCAACTCGTCGGTGCTGTTGCATGACGGCAAGCTCATCGCCGTGCACGGTCGCCAGAACCTCGACACCACCGAAACCGGACGTCTCCTCGCGCTGAAGCTGCCGAACGGCAAGCGACTCGAACAAGCCGACGCGCTCCCCCTCGACATCGGCAAGAAGGACGAAGTGTGGCGCCTGCCGATCTCGATGTTCACGAGCTCGCCGGTTCTCGCCGGCGACCGTCTCTACCAGGTCGACCACACGGGTGAGCTGCACTGCGTCGACGTGACGAAAGGCGTCGAGCTGTGGACGAAGAAGCTCGGCCCACAGCAGATCCACGCATCGCCGCTCTACGCCGACGGCAAGCTCTACGTGCCGCTCAACGAAGGCGAGTTCTGGATCCTGCGTCCGAACGACGAAGGCGCCGAGGAACTCGCGTTTCTAGAGCTCGAAGGGAACGCGCTCGGCTCGCCCGCAGCGTGGAACGGCAAGGTGTACGTCCACACCACCGAGCGTCTCTACTGCTTCGGTTCGAAGGACGGCAATGCCGAGAACCTGCCGCCCGCGCGCGAACCCGTCGCGTACGGCAAGCCCGGCAAGGCGGCCGAGCTTCAGGTCGTTCCGGCCGAAGCGATCCTGCGCCCCGGTGAGTCGGTGCCGATGAAGGTCTACGCGATCGACGGCAACGGACAGCGCATCGGCCCCGTGGCCGCGCCCGTGGTCTGGGACGGCGTTCCCGGACCGGGCGGCAAGCCGACGCTCAGCGCCGCGGTCAAGACCTCGGGCCAACTCACGGCCGCCGCCGACGCGAAGCCGTCGGTCGGGGTCGGTCGCGCGACGGTCGGCGAGCTCACGGGGACCTTCCGCGGGCGCGTCGTCCCGACGTTCCCGTATCGCGAAGATTTCGAGTCGTTCGAACTGAAGGACACGAACCCGGTCGACGGAGCGTCGTTCGCTCATCCGCCGTCGTTCTGGCTCATGGGTCGCGTGAAGTGGGAAGTCCGCGAGCGCGACGGCTCGAAGGTACTCGCCAAGACGACCGACAACCTCATCCACCACCGTGTGATGACGTTCATGGGACATCCCGAGGACTCGGGCTACGAGGTGCTCGCCGACGTCATGACCGACGGGAACCGTCGCGGTGCGGGCGAAGTCGGTGTCATCAACCAGCGCTACATCATCAAGCTGCTCGGCAATCACGATCTCCTCGAGGTGAGCTCGAACATCGAGCGCTATCGCGCCACGGCGCCCTTCGAGGTGAAGCCCAAGCAGTGGTACCGCATGCGCACGCGCGTCGACGTCGCCGAAGACGGTAGCGGCGTCATCCGTGCGAAGGTCTGGAAGCGCGGCGAAGAAGAGCCGTCCGATTGGACGATCGAAGCCGAACATCCCACGGCCCATCCGCACGGGTCGTTCGGAGTCTTCGGGCTCTCGCCGCAACCGAGCCAGCGCGTCTACGTCGACAATATCGAAGTCCGTGAAGCCCCAGCCATGAAGGGAAGCGGTTCATGAGAGGCAAGACCCCCATCCTCACGATCACGACGATCGCGCTCGCGATCGCAGCCCTGCTCGCATTCACGGCCCCCGTGCTCGCGACTCCCGATGACGGCGCGACGAAGACGACCGAGTGGCGTCAATGGGGACGCACCCCCGAACGCAACATGGTCGGGCACGCCGAGTCGCTGCCCGCTTCGTTCGAACCCGGCGAGATCCAAGACGACGAGAGCGTCGACATGTCGACGACCGAAAACCTCCTTTGGGTCGCGAAACTCGGCTCGCAGACGTACGGCAACCCGACGATCGCCGACGGTCGCATCTACGTCGGCACGAACAATCAGGGGCGCGACGACGACCGCTTCCCGGGTGACTACGGCGTGGTCACGTGCCTCGACGCAGCGACCGGCAAGAAGCACTGGGAGCTCACGATCCCGAAGCTCGGCTCGGGCAAGGTCGGCGATTGGGAGTTCCTCGGCGTGTGCTCCTCGCCCGCGGTGTTCGGCGATCGCGTGTACGTCATCACGAATCGCTGCGAGGTCATCGCTCTCGACGTCAACGGCATGGCCGACGGCAACCAGGGCGACCAAGACGAAGGCCAGTACATGTCGATGAAGGGCATCACGCCGCAACCGCCCGTCGACGTGAAGCCGACCGACGCCGACATCATCTGGCGCTATGACATGCGCCTCGAGCTCGGCATCTATCCGCACAACATCACCTCGAGCTCGGTGCTCGTGGTCGGCGATTACATCTACGCATCGACGTCGAA
>JAUIME010000599.1 GCA_030433195.1 bacterium | reverse complement strand
TCGACGACGCGACGGACGGCTGATCCTCACGGGTCCGCATTCAGTCGTAGTCGACAATATCGAGTATTCCTATCGAGCATCGAAGGAGGGTTGCATCATGTTGGGTTGGGCCATTGCGTTCTTGATCATCGCGCTCGTCGCCGGCGCATTCGGATTCTTCGGACTCGCGGGTGCTGCGACGGGCATCGCGAAGATCCTGTTCTTCGTCTTCATCGTGATCTTCATCCTGAGTCTGATCGCGGGCCGAGGTCGAGTCCGGCGCTGACCGGACGAGACGACTTCATCGATACGCGGGACGTCGGAGGACAGGATGGAAATCTTGGAGTTTTTGCTGTTGCTCGTCATCGCAGGGATCTGCGGGGTGATCGGGCAACTTCTCGTCGGAGTATCGCGCGGCGGATTCTTGATCGCGATCGTGCTGGGCTTCATCGGCGCGTTCCTCGGAATGTGGCTCGCGGACGCAATGGACTTGCCGGCGCCACTCGTGCTCGAGATCGGGGATACCTCGTTCCCGCTCTTGTGGTCAGTGATCGGTTCCGCGCTCTTCGTCGGGGTCCTGTCGCTGTTGACCGGTCGACGACGAGCTTGACGTGGAACTGACGACACTCGTACGGATGCGAGCGTCAGATGGGTCAAGGGACATCCGAATCGAAGGAAAGGGTAATCCCATGGAGTTTAAAAAGCGCAACGCCGCGATTCTCGCGATTCTGGTCGCGTTCGCGCTCGCCGTCCCGAATGCGATGGCGGACGAAGAATTCGAAGGATCGAAGGCCGGTGACCTCGAGTTCACGCTCGGCGGGGCCGGAGCGAACGATCAGGATTTCGATGTCGGTGGCGGTGCGGTCGAGGCGAGTCTCGGCTACTTGCTGTCGGATAACTTGCAGTTCACGCTTCGTCAGCGCGCCAGCTTCGCTGACGCGGGCGAGTCGACGTGGAATGGAAGCACGCGAGCCGCGATCGACTTCCTCATCCCGATCGGTCCGGTACGTCCCTTCGTCGGGGCAAACCTCGGATACGTCTACGGCGACACGGTCGACGAGACGTTTGCCGCGGCACCGGAAGTCGGTGTGAAGTGGTGGGTCACGCAAAGCGCGTTCGTGTTCGGCATGGCCGAATACCAGTTCTTCTTCGAAGACACGGACGACGCTGACGATGCGTTCGAAGATGGAAGCTTCGTGTATTCGGTCGGGATCGGTATCCACTTCTGATCCGGGTCGAGGACGCGGGCGTAGAAGACCAAGGAGGATGTCATGAACCGTGACATTGCGAAGGGCCAGTGGAAGCAAATGAAGGGCAAGGCGAAGGAGAAGTGGGGTGAGCTCACGGATGATGAGCTCGACCGTGTCGACGGGCAGCGAGAGTCGCTCGTCGGTGTGGTTCAGGAGAAGTACGGGCGAACTCGCGAAGAAGCCGAACGCGAAGTCGACTCCTTCTTCGACTCTTCGTCGAAGTGAACGGGACGATCCCCGCTTCCGTTTCCGTTCTGTAGCGCGCTGCGCCGGATGTATCGGGGCGCTCGGGCAGCCGACATACTGGTTGCCCGGGCGGTCCGGTCCCGGATCATCTCGCCCGTGAGCGTTCCGCGGCCTGCGACAATGCGTCGCTCACCGACCGCCAGCGCGCTTCGAGCTGTTCTGCTTCTTCCGGTCCCCATTCGCTCGACGGGATCGCGTCGTGCACGGCGTCGGCCTGGAGCTCGATCGCTTCGAGATCGACGGGGCGAAGCGCTTCGTGACTCGCGAACTTGCCGAGGGTGGTGAGAAGCCGGTCCGTCACGGCCACGTCACCTTCGGCGTGGCGGCGGATTTCGTCGAACGCCAAAGCGGTCAGGTCTCGATACTCGAGTGCCGGAACGAGGAGCCGCGTTCGGCCCTCGTCGTCGCGATAGTGCCCGTTCGGAAGGCGGGCCGGATCGAAGGATTGGAGTGCCGCCCCCAAATAGTCGAGCGCCATCATCGCCGAATGGGGATCGTTGATTCCCGTGGACAGCGCGCGGACGGCGAGCTCGACGAGCTGGTCGATGGCGAGTTCGCAATCCTCGATGAGGGTTCGTTCGGCACCGACCGCGACGCATCCCGCAACGCGCCGGGCCGCGTCTTCCAGCGCTTCGCGCCGAGACTCTTCGTGTCGCGCCGGCGCGAGGACGCCGATGGCCCGATCGGCGATCACGAACGCGCCCGGCTTGACGTCGAGTCGAACCAAGCCGTCCCACTCGCGGGCGATTCGCACGATCGAGTCGGATCCGATTGCCTGCACGTACCCGTCGCGTGACGCTCGGACGACGATCGTCGTCTCCGCCGCATCCGCGTCGGCGCGTGCGCGATCCTCGTCGGCGGTCGATGGCGCGCCCGAGGAACCACGACGCGTTGCGAGCTCGAGTCCCCGCACCAGGTCGGCGTGCAGCCTTGCGACGACGCTCGGCGCCTGAATCGAGATGGCCATATGGTGGACGAAGAACAAGATCACGCCGATGTCTGCCACCGCGAGTACCACCCCGCCGAGCACGACCGCTAGCGGAGGTGTCTCTCCGTCTTCGGATCCCGCGACGGTCATCAGCGCGACCACGCAGTAGGCGAACGTCGCGACGAACGCGCCGAGGGCGGCTTGGGTGCGCCTGTCGTGCATGAAGTGACGCACGAGCCGTGCGCCCAACTGCGACGCCGCCAGGGTCAAGACGACCATCGTGATCGAGAAAGCCACGCCGCCGACCGTCATCACGCACGTGGCGATGGTCGAGAGCAAGGTCCGGGCTCCCGCCGCATCGAGTTTCACGGGGACGAGCGGCAACCACGCGAGCGTTTCGTCGGACGGGCCAAAGGCGATGAGGGCGATGGCGCCCGCGGCCGCAACGCCGGTCATGAGGGTCGGGAGGAACCAGAAGCTAGAGTGAACGCGCTGCCACAGCAGCCGGAATTCAGTGAGCATGGGATCTTCGAGATTCGAGTCCGCCTGTTCCCTCGGGACCGAGCGGCTTCGAAACTCCTGCATGAGGAGAAGTCGGGTGTCGGTTTCCTATGCGACTCGTTTCAAGATCGGTATCGTCGTCGCGACGGTCGTGGCGGTGGCCGGGATGGTCTGGTGGGCACTCGACCGACGCGCGGACACGCGCGCCACGACACGTCTCGTGCGCATCGAGGATCCGGGCTCGTTGGAAGGGGATCACATCGATCGAGACACGGCGGATCGCCTCTTCCCCGCGATCGCGAACGCCCCCGAACGATATGTCTTCGATCCTCATGCCGTGTTCCTGCCGCGGCCCGGTTTCCGAATGGTGCAGGCGTTTCCGGAGCATCCGGATCGCGAGTTCGTCGTATCGTACAACAACCTCGGGTTCCGGGAGTCGAATCCGACCGAGATCGCGAAGGCCGCCGACACCGTCCGGGTGCTCGTGGCGGGCGACTCGCACGTCGAGGCCGTCGTCGCCGCCGATGAAACCTATCCGAACGTCTTGGATCGACGCATCGGAGGGCTCGAGTGCCTCAACTGCGGTGTCGGCGGGACCGGACCGCACGAGTATCTCGGTGTGCTGCGTCGCTTCACGAGTGACGAGAGCGATCTCGATCTCGACGCGTTCATCGCCACCGTGTACCTCGGCAACGATTTCGTCGACGCGCTGCGAACGCGGGCATTCTTCGAGAAGCGCCCGACGCAGCCGACGACCCCGGAGCAGGACGAGCGCCTGAAGTCCGCTGCGGCGCAGTACCCGGGGGTGCTCTCTCAGACCT
>JAUIME010000598.1 GCA_030433195.1 bacterium | reverse complement strand
CCATGTCCGCGCGAGATGCGCGAGGACGGCGTTCCGAGCGCCGCGGGCTGCTGCGACCGTCAGGCCGCGCCGGCGAACGCTCTTGCCGAAAGGTCCCACCCGACGGCGGGGATCAGTAGAGGCCGCCGGTCCCGGACAGCACGGCGCGCTCCGATTCGCGCGTGACGCGGCGGGAGGGCTGATTGTCGTTGAGGCCGATGATGGAGAACGTGTCGCCCGGCGCGGTGCCCGGATACTCGGTACGCACCGTCAGCGTCGGGTACGAGAAGTCGGGCATCAGATTGACGGGGAGCTTGCCGAGCGAAATCATCCCGAAGGTCACGACCGCGATCGTCACCATGAAGACGCCGACAGGACGCGTCTGGGTGAGCGCGAGCACGCCGAAACCGGAGGGGAGGCGTTGCGGGTCCTCGCCTCGCGATCCGTCGGCGACCGCGGAGTCGACGAGGTCCTTCATCGCGCCGGGGGTGACGTGGGCGCGGATTCGATCCGCACGCGCACGCCATCTTCGAGGTTCTCCTGGCCGCGGATCACGACCGGCGCCGCGAGCGCCTCGGCTGTCGCGTCGTCCGGTACGAGCGCTTCGACGGAGTCGCGATCACGGTACCCCTGTTCGATGTCGACGCGTCGCGCGATGCCGTCGCGAACGACGAAGACGTACGGTCGGTCGCGGTCGTGCAGGAGGGCTTTCTTCGGGACGAGCCGCGCATTCTCATGTTCGTCGAGGATGATCCGGATCGACAGGAACATGCCCGGGATGAGGAGGTCTTCGGGATTGTCGACTTCGAGCGTGAGCTTGAGGTTGCCGGCGTCGATCACGGGACTCACCGTGCGCACGCGACCCGTGAAGACCCGCCCCGGGACGGCGTCGCAACGGATCTCGGCGCGTTGCCCGGCGGCCAAAAACCGAACCTCGCGCTGCGGCACGTGCACGTAGGCGACGAGGCGCGACGTATCGACGAGCGTGAACGCCTTCGATTCGGGTCCGATGCGGGCGCCGACGCGGATGTTGCGCTCGGCGATCACGCCCGGGATCGGGGCGCGGATGTTGGTGTGTTCGAGCATGAGCGCCGCGACGTCTCGTTCGACTTCGGCGGCCTCGAGCCTCGCGGTGGTGACGCGAGCGTCTTCTTCGGCGCCGCGCAAGGCCAACTCGGCCGCGCCGCGCGCGATCTTCGCGTCCTCGTACTGGTAGCGCTTCTCGGCGACCTCTTCTTCGCTGAGCACGCCCTCGGGGATGTCGACCGCGCGCGAGTACTCTTGGAGCTTCCGCGCTTCGAGGAGCTTCTGCTGTTCGAGTCGCTGCTCGAGCTCGGCGATCGTCGCGGCCTGCCGCTCGAGTTGCCGCTCTGTTTCGCGGATGCGGATCTCGGCCGACGTGAGCTCGAGGCGTACTTGGTCGTCGTCGAGTGTGGCGAGGATGGCGTCGTGTTCGACGCGGTCCCCTTCTTCGACGGAGAGGGTGCGTACGAAGCCGCTCGAACGCGGGTGCAAGTCGGCCCAGAACTCGGCTTCGAGGTCTCCCGAGGTTTCGATCTCGTTGCGGATGGTGCCGATACGCACGTTCGTCGTGCGAACGAGCCGAGCGGGTTCGGACTCGGTCGCGTCGTCGGTTTCGGATCGGGCCTCGGCTTCGTCGCCGACGGAGGAGGCGGAGCCACGCTCGACGTCGGCGTCCTTGTCGGTGTCTGCCTTGCTGGAGCAGCCTGCGAGAGCGGCCGTCACGAAGATCGCGAAGCCGATGCGGAGCAGGGCGTGAGGGCAGAGCGCGGGCCGGGAATGAGGATTCGTCGTGTTCATAACGCGGGACGTCGCTGCAGTACGTCTGGGACCCCGTTGATCTTTCGCCGAATCTTACCAAAGTATAGTCTCCCTTCGTGCGTGTCCTCGGGCGCGCTCTCGCCTCTGTGTTCGGAATCCGTCGATATCCATGCTCACGGTCGAAGAAGCCTCCGCGCGCGTGCGCGCGCACGCGCAGCCCTCCTCGGAAACCGAGTTCGTCGCGCTCGAAGCGTGCTCGCGGCGTATCTTGGCCGAGGACGTGCGCTCCGACTCGGATCTCCCGGCTTTCGATCGCTCCGCGATGGACGGGTTCGCGGTGCGAGCGTCCGATACCGCCGAGTCGCCCGTGGTCTTGCGGGTGATCGACGCGATCGCGGCAGGAGATGTCGGCCGGCTTGCGGTCGGCGAGGGGACGGCGGTGCGCATCATGACGGGCGCCCCCATTCCGGAGGGTGCCGACGCGGTCGTGATGGTGGAGCACACCGAGCCCGTCGAGCGGACGCAAGCGGTCGAGGGCGCCGGGGCGGTGGGGGCGGTGCCCAGCGACCGAGTTCGGATCCTCCGCGGAGTCGAGCCGCGCCAGAACATCCGCTTTCGCGGCGAGAACGTGGCGGACGGTGAGGTCGTGGCGCGCGCGGGACAACGGTTGCGGCCGATCGACGTCGCGATCCTCGCGACGGCCGGCATCGAGCGAGTCGCGGTGAGGCCGCGACCGCGCGTTTCGATCCTGTCGACCGGGGACGAGCTCGTCGATCCCGGGCGAACTCCCGGGCCCGGGCAGATCCGCAACTCGAACGGTCCCATGCTCGCGGCGATGGTGACGGAGGCCGGGGCGAGCGTCGTGCGGCGAACGAGCGCGGGCGATCGACCCACAGAGATCGAGGGCGCGATCCGCGACGGGCTCGACGCCGACGTCTTGTTGCTGTCGGGCGGTGTCTCCATGGGAGACCACGACCATGTCGCGGCGGCGCTCGATGCCGTCGGGGCCGAGACCGTGTTCCATCGCGTCGCGATGAAGCCCGGGAAGCCCGTCCTGTTCGCCCGATGCGGCTCGACGCTCGTGTTCGGCTTGCCGGGGAATCCCGTCTCGGTGTTCATCGGATTCGCGTTGTTCGTGCAGCCGGCTCTCGCCATTCTCTCGGCTGCGTCGCGCGTCGACGCGCCCCGCGGACGGGCCGTCGCGGACGGAGAGTTTCGCGGACCGGAGAAGCTCTGCGCGTTCGAACCGTGCGGCCTCGTCGTGCGCGAGGGTGCGTTGCGTGCGGTGCCCGTCCGCTACCGCGGTTCGGGAGACCCTCACGGTGCTTCGCGCGGCGACGCGTTCGTCGTCCTGCCTGCGGGGGTGGCCCGCGTCGCGGCGGGGGATTCCGTCGAGGTCCTGTCGACGACGGCGTACGGCGCGGCGCCGTACGCGATGGCCGCCGATCCGAATCGAGGAGTTCGCGAGTGAGAGCGGCGACGGCCACGGACTCGGACACGAGAGCGCAAGCAGCGAAGCGGAACTCGTCTCGATGGACCGCGTGGGCGGCCTGGTTCACGGGCGCGCTCTGGATCGCGAGCTTTCCACCGTTCGATCTCGGCGCACTCGCTTGGGTCGCTTTCGTTCCTTGGTTCGTCTATCTACGGCAGGCGAGTCGGCGCGGCGCGTTCTTCGTTTCGGCCGCGCTCGGTGCCGCCCACGTCGCGGTTTCGCTCGTCTGGCTCGCGAGACTCACGCCGCCCGGGCTCGTCGCGCTCGTCGTTTACCTCGCGCTCTACGCGGGACTCGGGGGACTCGGCATTCGCGCGTGCTTGCGGGCCCGCGGGCGGTTCGAAGCGCTCGAGGTGGCGGCGGTGTGGACGGGGCTCGAGTACCTCCGTTCGATCCTCTTCACGGGGTTTCCGTGGTTGCTCGTCGGGCATACGCAATACGCGTTTCCGCGCGTCGCGCAGATCGCGGATCT
>JAUIME010000597.1 GCA_030433195.1 bacterium | reverse complement strand
CAAAAGTGACGGATCTCGTCAAGAAGCTCGGGGAGCTCGCTGAGGTTCTCGATGAAGTGTCAACGAAGATGCGACTGGCCGTCGAAAAGCAACGCATCGGCCTCGAGCATCTCGGGAAACCCAATCGAGAAGGACGCGAAGTCCTCGATGAACTTCAAAAGAAACTCGAAGCCATCGAATCGGTTCCGCTCGCCAACATTCAGATCGCGACCGCCAAGGAAATCTCGCAGCAGTTGATCGATGAGGACGCAACGTCCCACACGCCCATCAGTCGCATGGCCTACCACGAATATGTCGAGTTCACCTGCCTCGACGAGTACCGCAAGTTCTGCAGTCTCCCGGCCATCTCTCCCGAGGAGATTCAGTTGTGCGACTTCGAGACCCTTTGCGATCGTTTTGCGAACGGAAGCTGAGCAGCACCCAACGTGACCCAGACAACCCGGAAATAGAATCCCAGGATCTCGGACCTCGTGTCCGAGATCCTTTTTGATTTCCAGGGGCCTCGCGCGCGTGAAGCTACCGGCTCAATACGTCCCGTAGATCTCGATCGTCTCGACGCCGAGGAAGGGGTAGAGCAGGTTGTACCAGGGGCGCGAGGGGCCGGTCTTCCAGATGTTGGTGATCTCGGCTTCGGCACCGACTTCTTGGATGACGGTGTCTTGGACGGTGGCGAAGTCGGTGCGGGGGAGGCTGAAGGTGAAGAGCTTGATGCCGGTGCCCTTGGCGCGGAAGATGCCGTTCTCCTTCTGGATGGAGTGGCAACCGGTGGCGGCGAGGGCGAGGCAGATCGCGAGGGCGAGAGAGGCGAGTCGTCGGGTGCTCATCGGGATTTCTTCTCCTTGGCCTTCTTGCGCGGGGCGCGCTTTCGCAGCGCGCGGTCGAAGTCGCGCTCGAGGTCTTCGATGTCTTCGATGCCGACCGAAATGCGCACGAGTCCTTCCGAGATGCCGGCGCGTGCGCGTTGGGCCGGGGTGAGCGGTCCGTGGGTCATCGACGCGGGATGTTCGACGAGCGTTTCGACGCCGCCGAGGCTCACGGCAAGGACGCCGACTTCGACGTTCTCCGCGAAGCGCCGCCCGCCTTCGAAACCGCCGCTGACTTCCATCGACAGCATGCCGCCGAAGCCCGGCTTCATGATGCGCCGAGCGACGCGATGCTGCGGGTGGGACTTCAATCCCGGGTATTGCACGCTCTTCACGCGCGGGTGCGCCTCGAGAAACTTCGCGAGACGCAGCGTGTTCGCGTTGTGGCGTTCCATGCGCAGCGCGAACGTGCGCAGGCCGCGGATCGCGAGCCACGAATCGAACGGGCTCAGCGTCGGGCCGAACAGCTTCACGCGATACCACGCCTTCTCGATGAACGAGCGCGTCCCGGCGATGACCCCGGCCGTGAGGTCGGAGTGGCCGCCGAGGTACTTCGTCGCGCTGTGGACCACGCCGGTCGCACCGAAGGCGAGCGGGTTGGTGTTGAACGGCGTCGCGAAGGTGTTGTCGGCGAGCATCGGGATGCGCCGCTTCTTCGCAATCTTGCCGACCGCTTCGATGTCGGTGATCTCGAGGTTCGGGTTCGCGGGCGTTTCGACGTAGACGAGGCGGGTGTTCGGGCGGATGGCCGCTTCGAACGCCTTCGGATCGGTCGGATCGACGAAGGTCGCTTCGATGCCGTAGTCGGGCAGGAACTGCTCGAAGATCTCGTTCGTGGCCGCATAGAGGGTCTTGCCCGCGACCACGTGGTCGCCGCCCTTCACGAGAGCGAGGATCGCGCACGAGATGGCGCCCATTCCCGATGCGGTGGCGAGAGCGTCGTCGGCTCCCTCGAGCTCGGCCACGGCCCGCTCGAAGATGCGCGTCGTCGGGTTGCCCCAACGCGTGTAGAGATCGTCGGGATGGTGCGCTTCGGCGAGCGCGGCTCCGTGCTCGACCGAGTCGAGGCGGAACGTGCTCGTTTGGTGGATCGGTGGAGTCAGGCTCGCGCCGAGCTCTTCGACGCCGGGCGGGTGGACGACCCGCGTTCGCGAGTCGAGCTCGCGCCGTTTCATCCGACCTTCTTCACGCAGCGGAAGCCGACGATCTCGGACTTCGTCTTCTGGTCCTCGGTGATGGAGCCGAAGGTCGTGAGGAAGTCACCCGAGTCTTCGTAGCATCCGCCGCGCGCGACGCGGTAGTCTTCGACGTTGTTCGTCGCGCCGTCAGCCGCAGGCGGGCTCGACGTCCACTCCCAGACGTTGCCGGCCATGTCGTAGCAGCCGAAGGGGGAGAGACCCGCCTCGAGCGTGCGCACGTCGGCGGGGCGTCCCGCATCCATGTCGTGCGAGTAGTGGGCGCGCTTCTCGTCCGGGGCGTCCTCGCCCCAGGGATAGCGTCGACCGTCGGTTCCGCGGGCGACCTTCTCCCATTGGTGCTCGTTGGGGAGGGACTTGCCGTGGTACTCGCAGTACTGCATCGCGTCGACGACGGAGATGCCGACGACGGGCTGATTGGGCTGGTTGAAGCGAGGGTCGTCGTGGAAGCGCGGCTTGCGGTAGCCCGTCTTCTCGCAGAACTCCATGTATTGGGCGTTCGTCACCGGAGACACGTCGATGTAGAACGCGGCGAGCTCGGTCGCTTCGCGGTTCGGCCCGAACAGGAACGATCCGGCCGGGACGAGAACCATGTCCTCGGGCGAGGTGTCCTCTTCTTCGGCGAGCTCGGCCTCGGGGTCGATGTTCTCGTCTTCGAAGAACGACGTGATGTCTTCGAGGCGGTCTTCGACGACGTCCCAGTCGGTTTCGCCGGTGGTGCGGCGATAACGCTGGAAAATCTGATAGGCGCGCTTGAAGTAGTCGAGCTTGTTGTCTTCGTCGACGAAGCCACGCTCGAACAACAGGATCCCCAGATACACGATGTCGTCGGCGCTACTCTGATCGCCTTGGGCATCGTAGTTCTTCTGAAGGTCCGCGAGGGCCTCGTCTTCGTCGATCTGATGCTGGTAGTCGTCGGTGACTTCGACGTACCGCGACCAGATGTAGTCGTTGATCCGAGCGACTCGCGCCTTCAGATCGTCGTTCTCTTTGGTCAACTGCGCCATGCCTCGAAACAACCTCGTGAGTGCGTGTTTCGAGCGGACCGCTCGTTGGCGAGTGGGCCGCGACGGGTTCACCGAATGCGCGCGACTCGGCTCGCGCGGATCCGCCCGCTGGAGGTCTCGTAGACGCCTGTCGTGCCTCGGGCACGCCAGAGCGGGAGCGTTCCAGGAGCGGGTCTGAACCCGAAACGAAGCATGGTATTATCTTTGCCCTCGCCGGTAAAGGCAGTCCAGCGATCCGATCGCGGCGCCCTTGCGAGTCTCGCCCTGCCCGGGTATCTTCCTCTCCTCGAAGACTTTCCATCTGTTTCGCGACTCCGTACTCGGCCGGTCGTTCGGTCCTTGCGCAGTCGCCTTCGGAGTGCTCATGCGTACGATTCGTGTCCACGACTCGTCCTGCGAAGCGGGCGAAGCGACACCGCGAACCCGGACTCTCCTTCGATCGGCCGCGGCCGGCATTGCCGATTCCCTGCCCGTGGGGACCGTCGTGTCGATCGCTCGGGTGGATGCCGTGACGCGGTTCGAGGGAGCGAGCGTTTCGCGCGGGGCGGTGTGCTTGGCGTCGCGCATCGTCGCTCCGCGAATACCGAGCGAGGGGCCGCCGAGGATCGATGCGTGGTGGGTCAGCCCGACTCGCGAGGTGGTCGCGCGGACGCTGCGCGCT
>JAUIME010000013.1 GCA_030433195.1 bacterium | reverse complement strand
AGGGAAGCGCTTCCGGTTCGAGGGGGCTCAGGTTCGCTTCGTCGAGCCCGAGTCGGACGACCGGATCACGGTATCGATGAGCGTGGACAAGACCTCGGTGTATCCCGACGAACCGGTGGTCATCACCTACGAGTTTTCGTTCGGTGTCTCGATCGAACGCTACGGCGCGACCATGCCGATCTTGGATCGCGCCGACGAGCTCAATCTCATCGCGGTCGCGCCGCCTCGGAATACGGCGAGCTTCAACGTCGGCTCGGTCGCGTTGACTTCCGAAGCTCGCACGCGATCGAAAGGGGGCGTCCGGGTCAACGAGCGTATCGTGCGGATTCGTGCGTTCCCGTCCGAGCCCGGCAAGCTGTACCTCGACGGGGCGAGCGTGCAGGCCGACATCGTCGTCGGATACAAGCGCTCGTCGGACATGTTCGGCAGGCGGCACCGCGACTTGCGTCGCGTGCATTCGCGTTGTGACGGCGTGACGATCGAGGTGAAGCCGCTCCCGTCGGACGGGCGTCCCGACGATTTCTACGGGCTCGTCGGCGAGTATCTCGTGTCGGCGAGCGCGGACGTGCGCCGCGTCAAGGTCGGCGATCCGATCGAGGTCGAGATCGCGGTGGCCGGAGGTCCGCGCCTCGATCGCGTGGCGCGGCCCGACCTCGCGGCGATCCCGGGGTTCGAGAACTTCAAGATCGACGACGACCTGAGCCCGGGTCGCGAGGAGCAGGGTCGCATGGTGTTCACGCGGAGTCTGCGCGCGAAGAGCGCCGACGTGACCGCGATTCCCGAAATCCCGCTCTCGTACTTCGACCCCGACGCGGGCAAGTACGTCACGGTCCGATCCAAGCCGATTCCGCTCGACGTCGAGTCGACCGAGCGCGTGACGGCCGATCAGATCGAAGGACCGAGCGGAGCGACGGGTCCCCGTGTCGAGAAGACCGATCGCGAGCTTCGCCGCGGGGGGATTCGCGCGAACTACGTACGGCCCGACGCGCTCGCGCATCGGGGTATCGACGTAAAGCCGTTGCTGCCTCCGCTGGCGGCTCCGGTCTTGTACGTGCTGCTCGCGGGGTTCGTGCATTTCCGTCGGCGGGCGCGGGGCGATGTCGCGCGGCAGAAGGCGCGAGGAGCTCGCAAGCGTGCCTTCGGGAAGCTCGACGAAGCGAAGTCGCTTGTCGATACGGGGGATCGCGCGTTCTTCGAGGCGCTGTCGTCCGGGCTGCATCGCTATTGCGTCGATCGCTTCCACCTCGGGGAGGGTGAGATCACGCCGGCCGACATCGATCGCCTGCTCGCCGAGGGACGCTTGGGAGCCGACGATGCGAGCGAAGCGCGGACACTCGTCGAAACGTGTGACGCGGCGCGGTTCGGGGCCACGGCCCTCGACCGCAGTGCGCGCGAAGAGTGGCTGCGCCGAGCGCAAGACTGGATCGAACGAGTCGAGCGATCATGAATCGAGCCGAAACCTACGCTACGCTTTGGATCCGGATCTGGATCGCAGCGATCGTCGGGATCGCCGTCGCGTGCCCGGCGTTCGCGTTGGACGCAGCGAGCGATTCGGCGTCTTCGAGTCGCGAGGATCGCTTTGCGGCCGCGAACCGGGCGTTCGATCGCGGCATGGCGGCCGACGGCGAGGATCGCGATACGCTGTTGCGCACGGCGGCCGAGGGATACCGCGAGTTGCTCTACGACGACGCGGTCGAGAACGGCTACCTCCACTACAATCTCGGCAACACCTACTACGCGCTCGGGGACATCGGGCGCGCGATTCTCGAGTACCGCAGGGCCGAGCGGCTCATTCCGAGTGACGCACGACTCGCGGAGAATCTCGACGCCGCGATTCGTCGGCGCATCGACGCCGACACGCACGGCGAGTTCACGCGCATCGTCCGCACGCTGTCGCTGCGGAACTACTGGATCGGCTATCGACAAACGGCGACCGTGTTCGGGATCGCGTTCGTCGCGTTCTGGGCATGGCTCGCGATCGGCCTGTTCCGGCGACCGTTCGGATACCGCGTCGTGGCCGCGCTGCTCGGTCTGATTTGGCTCGCGGCCGGTGCCGCCGGCGTCTTCTACGTCGCGTCCGAGGCTTCGAACCGAGACGGTGTGCTGCTCGCGGACGAGTCGGTCGCTCGCAAGGGCCCCGGCACGAGCTACGAGCGCGCGTACGAGGCCCCCTTGCATGCAGGCACGGAGTTCGAGACCATCGAAGAGCGCGGCGGGTGGTGGAACATCCGTTTCGACAACGGCGACACGTGTTGGATTCGCGCGGACGACGCGGAGCACGTCGTCGAGCGCCGGGACGATCCGCCGCCGTCCGCATCATGACGGTCGCGGGCCCCGATCGGAGGGAGGAGACGGTATGAGCGCGACGACTCGATCGAGAGGCTTCGGCCCGAACCCGAGAGGGTGTCCGACCCTCCTCGCGGGAGTCGCGCTCGGGGCGGCGATCTTCGGAGTGGCGATCTTCGGGGTGGGGTGTTCGGGCGGCGGTGGCGGCGGCGGCGGGCGCGATGAGGCGCCCGAGGTGACGAGACGCCTTCCGTTTACGGGAACGCTGCGAATCCCGACCGGAGGGGATCCGCGTACGGTCGTCGCGGGCGACTTCGATGCCGACGGCGCTCCCGAGTTCGCGGTGGCCGAGGGAAGCACGCATCGCGTCGTGATCTTCGAACGAGCGACGGACGGGACGTTCTCGGCCGCGCATCGTGTCGAGCTCGATTCGGCGCCCGAAGCGCTCCGAGCTGTCGACATCGACGAGGACGGGACGCTCGACCTCGTCATCTCTCTACCCGACGACGACGAGATCGAGATCGTGCGCGGGCTCGGCGATGGAACGTTCGCGAGCCTGTCGGTGATTCCGACCGGGGACGAGCCCGTCGATGTCGTCGCGACCGATCTCGACGGTGACGATCGCCTCGACCTCGTGGTCGCGAACCTCCGCTCCAACTCGATCACGGCGTACCTCGGCGACGGTGCGGGCGGTTTCTCGTCGCCCGAGACGCTCGGGCTCGTGTTCACGCCCGAACGCCTCGTGCCGGCCGATTTCAACGAGGACGGGCGCATCGACTTTGCGGTCGGGAGTCCGCTCGTCGACGAAGTCCGACTGCTCGTGTCGACCGGACCGGGTCTCGCCTATACGTTCCTTCCCGAGATTTCGACCGATCCGGCGCCGTCCGGTATCGCGGCCGGAGACTGGGACGGCGACAGCCACGCCGATCTCCTCGTGACGAGCCTCGCGCTCGACCGTGTGCTCTGGTTTCGCGGACTGGGCGATGGCTCGTTCGCCGAACCGATCCCCACGTCGGTGGGTGCGGCGCCCGCCGAAGTGCTCGCTTGCGACCTCGATCGGGACGGATGGCTCGATGCGCTGTCGCTCGAAGAGGTCGATCGCACCGTGACCTGGCTGCGCGGAGACGGTGTGGGCGGCTTCGAGGCCGCCGAGCCCGTCCTTCTCGGCGCGACGCCCGGGCGTTCGGCGTTGGCCGACGTCGATGGCGACGGCTTCGACGACCTCACGACTCCGTTGGCGGCTCGCGCGAGTCTCGCGTTCGTACGCGGGGCGGCAGACGGGTTGCGCGGGACGCCTGGCGAGGCGCTCGCGCCGCGTGCGACGGCGTTCGCGCTCGTCGATCTCGACGCGGATGGCCGGACCGACCGCGTCGTGGTGGACCCGCGGGCGGATCGCGTACTCGTCGAGTACGGAGACGAGGACGGTGCTTACGAGGATGCGATCGGGGTTCCGATCGGTCGGGAGCCGTTCGACCTGGCCGCCCTCGATGTGGATCGCAACGGCACGCTCGACCTGGTCGCGACGCTGCGGAGTGACCACGCGGTCGGGGTCGTCTATGGCGATGGCGACCGCGGTTTCTCCGAAGCGAGGACGTTCGAGACCGCGGCCGAACCGACCGTGCTCGTTCCGCTTTCGATCGACAACGACGCGAGCGTGGACCTGCTGGTGAGCTGCCGTGACGGAGCGGCGGTGAGCGTGCTGTTCGGCAACCGGTTCGGAGAGTTCGTGCCGGCGGCACCCGGCCGTGACGTGGACCTTCCGGCGCCCCCGAGCGAGCTCGTCGCGGGGGACTGGAACGCGGACGGCGACATGGATTTCGCGGCGCTGCTTCCCGAGCGTGGGGGGCTGGTACTCGGATTCGGCTCGGGGAACGGAGCCTTCGACGTGTTCCTCTCGGGCCAGAGGGTTCTCGGGCGCGAGGGGCTCTGGGCCGGCCGACTCGACGATCGAAACGGCGACGACCTGGCGCTCCTGGCTCCGGAGGGAATCCGGCTCCTCTCGGGCGTGGCGGGGCCGCCTCCGGCCGATCGCGAGCCGGGGCGCATCGCTGAGACCGGCCCCGTGGGCAATCGTGAGGACGTCCTGCGCCCGCGACGTCTCACGCCGGTCGACGTCCTGCCGGCCGAAGGCGATGTCGGCGGGATTCTCGGCGGTGATTTCGATGCCGATGGTCATCCCGACCTCGCCGTGGTCTACGCCGGCCTCGAGGCCGTACGTCTATGGCGCGGTACGGACTCCGGCTTCGAAGCCGGCGATCTGCTGGCGGTTGCGTCGCGTCCGGGGAGGGCCGTGCTCGCCGACGTCGACACGGACGGACATCCCGATCTGGTCGTGCTCAGCCCGCTCGACGGCGTCCTCTCGTACTTGTTCTCACAGGGATCTGCTTCGCGCTGAATCCCGCGCGGAATGCGGCCTTCCGGCGATTTTTGCAGTTGTCGATTCTCGCCGTCGGGGCTACCATCGACCCCCTCGAAGGAAGTTCATCCCTGCCGCGGTTCCGTCATTTCATCTCAGTGTCAGTTCAATTGGAGGAGGGTGTGGTCATGATCGGAATGAAGGATCTGTTGGGCATGGGCGCAATGCTCGTGGCCCTCACGACACTTACGCAGGCGGGGACCCCGCCTCCCGGCGAAGCCGGAAACCTCGGGGATCGTCTCACGCAGACCGAGGTGACGAGCGGTGACCTCGATTTCGACGACCTTCGCCGCGAAGGCCGCCGCATTTTCTCGACGCCGTTCAACAAGATCGACGGGTACGGCGACGGCCCGGTGGACGGGATCGATCCGACGTCGCCGGGGCATCGCCCGACGCTGCAGAACAACGGAACGTATCTGCGAGTGAACGGTCTCGATGCGCAGACGTGCCTCGAGTGCCACACGATCGTCAGCAACGCCACGATCCCCGCGACCCTCGGGATCGGTGGTGTCGGCGGGGCCGCGGCGAACGCGATCTTCCAGCCGCGCCACATCGACGTCGACGACGAGGGCGGCCTCGGCTTCGCCGACTTCGACGGCCGCTTCATCAACCCGCCGTTCCTCTTCGGGTCGGGGGGCGTCGAGCTTCTCGGCAAGGAGATGACGGTCGAGCTGCAGGATCTCAAGCAGTTCGCGATCGACAACCCCGGCGTCGAAGTCGAGCTCGAGACGAAGGGAGTGCACTTCGGTTCGATCATCTTCGAAAACGGACAGCTCGACACGTCCAAGGTCGAGGGAATCGATCACGACCTCGTCGTGCGTCCGTTCGGTCGCAAGGGCGAGTTCGCGAGTGTCCGCGCGTTCGACATCGAAGCGATGGCGTTCCACTTCGGCATGCAGGCCACCGACCTCGTCGGTGAAGGCGTCGACGGCGACGGCGATGGCGTGGTCGACGAATTGCTTACGGGCGAACTGTCGGCGCTGCACATTTTCCTGTCGACGATGGAGCGCCCCGTGCGCGGCAACGTGACACCGGAAGCGCGCAACGGCTTCCAGACCTTCAAGAGCATCGGCTGCGCCGAGTGCCACATCCCGAAGATGCGGACTGTCAGCTCGACGCTCATCTATTCGCACCCCGAGGTTCTCGAAGATCCGTTCGCGAACCCGTATTACCAAGTCGATCTGTCGGAAGAGCCCGCGGGCTTCCCGCAGCGACCGGACGGCGGCCTCGGCGTGCCGCTCTTCGCCGACCTGAAGCGTCACGACATGGGACCGGGCCTCGCCGAGAACTTCGGCAGCGAGCTCGATTCCGAGTTCACGACCGCGCGTCTTTGGGGCGTGGCGGATACGGCGCCGTACCTGCACGATGGCCGCGCGCAGACGCTCACCGAAGCGATCCTCGCGCACGGTGGTGAGGCGCAGAGCGCGCGCGACGCGTTCGATGCGCTCACGCCGGCGGAGCGTATCGAAATGCTCACGTTCCTGCGCGTGCTGCGGACGCCGACCAACCCGTCGGGAGACCTCGACGAGTAGCGTTTGTTTCCACCGTGGGGTGACCCAGCGATTCATCGAGCCCGGCCTCTTGCGAGGGGTCGGGCTCGTTTCGTGATGGGGTACCCGCGTGGCGATCGAAGGCGGTTCGATCGGTGCGAGCGAAAGCTAGACTCTCGGAATGAGTGCTTCCGAACAGGATGATTCCGAAACCCCGCTCGACCTCGCGGTCGTCGGCGGGGGGCCGTGTGGGCTGTCTTGCGGCATCGAGGCCGGGCGGCGCGGACTGTCGTATCGCGTCTTCGAGAAAGAAGGGATCGCGGCGTCGATCCAGCGGTTCCCGGTCGGGATGCCCTTTTTCTCGACGCCCGAGCGGCTCGAGCTCGGAGGAATCCCGTTGACGTGTGCGGGCATGAGGCCGACACGCGAAGAGATGCTTCGGTACGTGCAGCGCATCGTCGAGCACTTCGCGATCGACGTCGCCCTGTACACGCGCGTCGAGTCGATCGAGCCGAGGGCCGCAGGCGGGTTCGACGTGCATACCACGCGGGGCACCGTCGCGGCTCGCAACGTGGTCGTCGCGACGGGCTACTACGACCGACCGAATCCGCTCGAGGTTCCGGGCATCGACCTGCCGCACGTGAGCCGCTACTACGACGAGCGATTCCGCTACGCAGGCACCGACGTCCTCGTGGTCGGCGGGGGCAACTCGGCGATCGAAGCGGCGCTCGACCTCTTGCGCGGCGGCGCACGCGTGCGACTCGTCCACCGTCGCGCCGAGTTGAAGCCGACGATCAAATACTGGGTGCTTCCCGACATCGAGAAGCGCATCGAAGAGGGCGCGATTCCGGCCGAGTTCGAGACCGAGGTCCGAGCGATCCGCGAGGGTTCGGTGACGCTCGGGCGGATCGGCGAGGCACAGACCCACGACGTACGAGCCGACTTCGTCCTCGCATTGATCGGTTACGCACCCGAAGTGGAGCTGCTGGCGGATGCAGGCGTCGAGATCGACCCCGAGACGCTGATTCCGAAGCGTGACGAACGGACGTTCGAGACGAACGTGGCGGGCCTCTACGTGGGCGGGTCGATCGTGTCGGGGCGACGGACGAGCCGGATCTTCATCGAGAACGGTCGGTTTCACGCGCGCGATCTCGTCGCGGCCGTGGCTCGGCGGGTCGAGGCACCGCGGTGACGACGACCCTCGATGCGATCGCGACCCCCGCGCTACTCTTGGAGCGGGCGATCGTCGAAGCGAACACCGCCGCGATGGCCGAGCGCGCCGAGCGCCTCGGCGTGACGTTGCGGCCCCATCTCAAGACCGCGAAGTCGGCGTCGGTCGCGGCGCTCGCCGCGCGGGGGCCGCGCCGCGAGATCACCGTTTCGACGCTCGCCGAAGCGCGTCATTTCGTCGAGCACGGCTTCGACGACATCACCTATGCGGTGGCGCTCGTTCCGTCGAAGGTCGGGGCGATGGCGCAGCTCACGAAGCGCGGCGCCGTGGTGCGCGGTATCACCGATTCGGTCGATGCCGTGCGTGAGATCGCGGCGGCGGCGGCTCGGGCGGACGTCCGGTTGCCGATGCTCGTCGAGGTCGACTGCGGGCTGCACCGCGGGGGGATCGCACCCGATTCGGAAACGCTCGTGCCGACCGCGCGTGCGATCCACGAAGCTCCCGCGCTCGAGCTGGCGGGAGTGCTCACGCATGCGGGTCATGCGTACGGCGCCCGTGATCACGACGAGGTGCTACGGATCGCGCGCGACGAGCGTGACGCTTGTGTCGCGGCGGCGGCTCGCATCACGGAAGCGGACCTCCCGTGTCCGATCCGGAGCGTCGGCTCCACGCCGACGGCGTGTAGGGTCGATCACCTCGAGGGGATCACCGAGATGCGCCCGGGAGTGTACGTGTTCTTCGATACCTTCCAGCAACGGCTGGGGATGTGCGAGGCGGACGAGATCGCGGTGACGGTCGTTGCGTCCGTGATCGGTCACATGCCCGAACGCGGACGACTCCTGGTCGACGCCGGCGGGCTCGCGCTCTCGAAGGACGTGAGTCCGAACGTCTTCGATCCCGGGATCGGTTACGGAATCGTCGCGGATGAACGCGGCCGTCCATTCGAGCCTCGGCTCGTCGTGCGCGAGGTGCACCAGGAGCACGGCATTGTCGAATCCGACGGCGAACTTCCGTTCGAACGGTTGCCGATCGGCAGTCGCGTCCGGATCGTCCCGAATCATGTGTGCATGACGGTCGCCGCCTACGATCGCTACCATGTCGTCGAGCGCGGTTTACAAATCACGGAAACCTGGGAGCGCTGCGCGGGCTGGTGAGCCCGCCTCCCTGTCGATCGAGGAGAGCGACGCGATGGAAACACCGACGGTAGAGGAGTGTCCCGAGCGACTCGTGGTCGGAAGGCGCATCCGAACGTCGAACGACCGCGAGATGATTCCCGGCGAGGGACGTATCGGCGCGACCTGGGAAGCCTTCGAGGAGGCGGGCGGCGTCGCCGGGATTCCGAACACGACCGATGAAGGTACCGGGGTCGGGGTCTACACGGACTACGACGGCGAAGGGACGGGGGAGTACGCCCTCGTCATCGGTGCCGAGGTGACGTCGTTCGACGCGATCCCCGACGATCACGTGGCGATCCGCGTTCCGGCCGGCCGCTACGCGCGGTTCCCGGTCGACGGCCCGGTCCCCGACGGCATCATCGAAACCTGGGGACGGATCTGGAACTGGTTCGAGTCGAACGACGAGCTCGAGCGCGCGTTCACGACCGACTACGAGCGCTACCCGAAGGGCAAGGCGCCCGCGATCTACGTCGCCGTGAAGTAGCGAACGCCGCGGTCCACATCCGAAGCGAACAGCCTCTATCGCAGCTCGAGCACCAAGACTTCCTTCGGATCCAAGGATTCGGTGCGGGAGAAGTCTCCCGTGACGGTCGTGATCGGCGTCGCGCCCGATCCGGTGAGATGCACGAGCTCGAGGGACGTGCCGGTCGCGATCTCGTAGTCGGCGTACTCGAAGAGGTAGCTGATCGACTGCGGGGTGTCCGTCCAATTGGTGAAGACGAGGCCCGTGCGCCCGTCGCTCGCTCGCCAAACCGAGCTGACGATGACGGGAAGCTCGTCGAGAGCCACGCACGCGGAACCGAGTCCCGTCGGGACGATGTCGACCGTCGCATCGAGGGGACGCATCATGCGACCGTACGCGACGTACTTGCGTGCGAAGTCCGAGGCGTGGGCGAGCGCCTCGAGGTAGACGAAGTGCCCCGCGAGCTCGGGTCGACCGAGAAGCCAGCCGGGGAGTCCCTCGCCGGCCGTCGTAACGACTTCGATCGCGTTCAGCCGCGATCCGATCGAGAAACCGTGCGCCTGGAGCAGGTCGGCCTGCAGCGGCGTGTAGATCGCGGCATCGAGGTTCTCTTCGCGAACCTTGCTGCTGATCAGAGCCGGGGCCACCTCGTGGTAGACGACCTGATGAAGGGGAACGAACGATTCGTTCTCTTGCCCGATCGTCGCGACGCAGTAGTACCCCTCTCGAAACTGGATGACGTCGAGGAAGACTTCGACGGGGGGCTCTTCACCGAGGAAGAACCTCGGATCGGTGGAGCGTCCGGTGGCGAGCAGCGAC
Source organism: bacterium (assembly GCA_030433195.1). Lineage (GTDB taxonomy): Bacteria > Planctomycetota > JACOTG01 > JACOTG01 > JAUIME01 > JAUIME01. Next base: position 10,900 of record JAUIME010000013.1, on the reverse strand, counting down.
TCGAGCCACTCGTGCGTGCAGTCGTAGAGATAGGTGCCGCCGCCGACGGGATGGCCGTGATCGGGGTCGTAGCACTCGTGTGTGTACACGAAGGCGTCGAAGTACGTCCCGTCGATGTCGTAGGTTCCTTGGAGATTCGTCAGCCGAATCTCGTCGTGACGTTGGCGCCAGTACTCGGTGCAGAAGTCCATGCGCACGTACGGGCCGCGGATGACGGGCGTTTGGTCGACGTACTTGAGGGCGAAGTCCTCGGCGCCGTCGGCCGTGTAGCTCGGCGTGCGCGGATCGAACTCGAGGCTGCCCGTGCCGGCCGTGACCATGACGTCGATGTCCGGGATCGCATGCAAGGCGTCGATCGTCTCTCGGAACCCGTCCTTCGGGGGGAAGAAGTCGGGGGCGTAGCGACCCGTCGCGTCGCCGGTCGTGTCCCAACCGCGCAGCAGAGTCTGGATCGACGTGAGTCCGAAGCGATCCCGGTAGGCCGTGACGATGTCGACGAAGTCTTGGGCGGGGACCGTTTCGATCTCCGACTTCAAGAACAAGTTGAGCTTCTGAAAGCGCAGCGACTCGGGAATGTCGGCGCGGGTTTCCCAGCGCTCGGGGACCCAGTGTTGTTGCAGCGCCCACTCACGGTAGATCGTCGCGGCGTCGAACCAGTCGCCCGTGAAAGGCCCGATGACTTGCGGATAAGGCTGCGTGTACGACGTCGTGGTGAGGTTGTTCTCGGGCAGGTTGAGCATCCCGAGGTAGAGCGACGAACCGCGGCCTTCGAGACGATAGCGCTTGAACCACACGTCCGAGTCGCGGCAGCCGTAGTAGATCCCCTCGCCGAGTTCGGGGTTGTAGTACGCCGCGAGGCCCATCTGGTAGTGCGTCGGCGACGGGAAGGCGTACGAAGCGATCGTCGTTTCGGGATTGGCGACGAGCCCGCCTCCCGACTTTCTCGAGGGGACCAGCAGTTGGTTCGGAGTGCCGATGTCGAGTTTGGTGAGATCGTAGCGGGGGAACTCGGTGTGCAGGATGCTGCGACCCGTGAGTTCGCCGACGACATCGAGGCGTGAACGCAGCAGACCCGAGCCGACGGGGAGCTTGTAGTGCGCGGTCACGTCGAGCCGGGTCTGCGCATCGACCTGGAGGTCGTGCCAGTACAGGGTCAGGGTCTGTTTGCCGCCGACGCCTTCGCGCCAGTCGAACACGAAGGTCGAGGGATAGGCACTCGGTGAGACTTCGAGCTCGGTGCCGTCGATCGCGCGGAGGGTCACGGTCCACAAGGGACCGGGCTCGAGCGTGAACACTCGCCCGGTCGTACGGTTCTCGAAGCTCGCGAGCTCGAGTCCGTTCGCGGTCCGAACGAATCGGAACGACGCGTACGCGTTCTCGATCGTGTGTTCGTTCAGGAAGCGGCTGCGGCAGGTCCGTCGCGCCGAGCAATCGGGATCCAAGCAGTCCGGCAGGCCGTCGGCATCGTTGTCGATACCGTCGTGGCAATCGCGTTCGGCGAGCCCGGGCGCTCTCTCGTAGGCCGGAACCCCGGGAATCCGCGGTGACGTTCCGCTTGCCAGAAGGTCGACGCGCACGAAAATTCCTGCGAGGGCGGCGACGACGACAAGAACGATCCAGACAAGGGAAGAGTGGGCTACCTTCGTCATCGAAGCTCCTTGTCGACCGGCGTACAGCTCGGTCGTGTGACGGTCCGCCTAGAGCATTATGACCGAAATCGGGCCGGCCGCAAGGAGTGACGCCGACGCGGGGCGAACGGGTCGACGAAACGCCCACGGAGTCGGCGGACGCTTCGTCTGGGTATGGCGCGAAACCGCGCTCGGTTCGAGGTCGACCGGGCGCGGTGGAGTGATTTCAGGGTGGCGGGGTGCTTACACGAGGCCTTCTTCGAGCCACATGGAGTCGCCGTCGAGAAGGGACTGCGCGAGCTTGTAGCCGGCCTTGTCGTCGTTCCCGCGGATGCCGCGGAAGTGCGCGTCGATCCGACGTCGTGACTGCCGGCAGAAGTAGTCGACGAGCGCGAGAACTTCGGTGCGGCTGCGGCCGCCCTTGATGTCGGCGTCGGCCTTCGAGCACGTCGCCGAGATCGCGAAGAGCTCGGTGCCGATGTCGACGAAGCGGCCGAGGAGCGGCTGTTGCTGCTCGAGCTTGGGACCGAAGCGCGCCATCGTGTGGAACATTCGCCGGGCGAGACGCTTGCTCGTTCGGCTCGCGTAGGAGACGTGCTTGGCGAGTGGTCCGTCGAGGCCGCCGCCCGTGCCGATCGGCAACCACTGCTTCGGATACCAGCCCGCATAGAACGCGCCCGCACGCATGGCGCCCGAAAGACGCTTGCCCATCGGATTACGCGGGTTCAGCACGTCCATCGAGCGCTTCAGGTGCGGATCGAGTGCCTCACGCGCGATGAACAAGCGCATGATCTCGCTCGAGCCCTCGAAGATGAGGTTGATGCGGCAGTCGCGGACGTTGCGTTCGATCGGGGTCGGCTCGTCGCCGCGCGACGCGAGCGAATCCCACGTTTCGTAGCCACGCCCGCCGCGGATCTGGAGCGTCTCGTTGACGATCTCCCACGTGCGCTCGGAGCACCACATCTTGCACATCGCGGCTTCGAGCCGGAAGTCGTACGTCTTCTGATCGGCGAGACCCGAGGCGAGGAGCGACATCGCTTCCATCGCGTACGTGTTGGCGGCCATTTCGGCGATCTTCTCGGCGATCGCCGCGTGCTTGCCGATGGCGGATCCCCACTGCTCGCGCTCGTTCGCCCACTTGCGCGTGAGCTCGATGCTGCGCTTGCTGACGCCGACGCACGTGCTCGGGAGCGTGAGCCGTCCCGTGTTGAGCGTGCTGAGCGCGACGCGAAGCCCCTTGCCGAGGCCCGCGATGATGTTCTCGGCGGGCACCTTCACGTTCGTGAGCTTGATGACGCCGTTGTAGAGCGATCGCAGGCCCATGAAGTGGCAGCGGTGCATCACCTCGACGCCTTCGCTCTGCGCGTCGACGATGAACGCCGTGATGCCGCCGCGCGTCTTGCCCTCGGGCGCGGGCGTGCGCGCCATGATGACGAGCCAGCGCGCCTTCGTGCCGTTCGTACACCAGAGCTTCTCGCCGTTGAGTGTGTAGGTCTTGCCGTCGGCGCTCGGCTCGGCGGTCGTTTCGAGTTTCGCGGGGTCGGATCCTGCGTTCTCTTCGGTGAGTCCGAAGGCCGAAAGCTCGCCGCTCGCGAGCTTCGGGAGGAACGTCTTCTTTTGATCGTCGGTGCCGAACATCAGGAGCGGCTGCGGGACGCCGATCGACTGGTGCGCCGAAAGGAGTGCCGTGGTGTTGCCGCAGTGGCTACCGAGCAGCATCGCCGTACGCGAATAGTTGAGCTGCGAGAGGCCGAGCCCGCCGAATTCGGTCGGGATCTTGATGCCGAACGCGCCGATCTTCTTGAGCTCTTCGACCGCCGAATCGGGGATCTCGCCGCTCGTGTCGATCTCGTTGGGATCGAAGTGCTCGCGAAGCACCCGCTTCATGTTCGTGAGGAACTCTTCGCCGGCCTCGCGGTCTTCCGCGCTCTGCACCGGGAACGGGTGGATCAAGTGCCAGGGGAATGCGCCGAAAAACAGCGCGGGCGCGAACGACATCTCGCTCTTGGTCGCCTCGCGTGCGGATTCGGTGAGCTCGAGCGCCTGGCGCTTGCCCTCGGACATCTTCGACGTGTCGATCGGCGGCATGTCTTGCACGGCCGTGTCGGTTTCGCGATCACTCATCGGTCACTCGCTTTCATGACGAATCTCGGCGCTCGGAGAGCATCTCCGGGCCGAAGGTCAACTGTCTGAAGGATAGAAACTCCGTGACTCCTTGGCCATGCGGACCAAGGTGTCGCAGGGCTCGAAGCGCGCGCTCACCTCGTTCGACAGGCGTCGGAGCGCTTCGACCGCGGTCGCGACGCCGATGGCGTCGGCGTGACGCAGCGGGCCGCCGCGGAACGGGGCGAAGCCGGTCCCCATGATCATCGCGAAGTCGACGTCGCGCGGATCCTCGACGACGTTCTCCTCGAGGCAGCGAGCGGCTTCGTTGATCATGAGCAAGGTCATGCGTCGGGCGAGCTCGTCGACCGGTAGCGTGACGGCCGACTTGGAGGTCACGTGTCGATCGAGCGCGCCGTTGGGTTTGGGGTCTTTCTTGGTCTTCTTCTTGGAGTAGACGTAGAAGCCGCGGCCGGCCTTGCGGCCGAGCCAACCCGCGTCGACCATGGCCTGCATGCTCGGGCAGGTGGGGAGACGATCGCCGAAGATCGGACCCACGTGATCGCCCACGTGCGCGGCGACGTCGAGGCCCACTTCGTCGAGCAGACGCAGCGGACCCATCGGCATGCCGAATTGGGTCATCGCGCGATCGACGGATTCGATCGCGGCGCCGTTCTCGAACAGGTGCACGGCCTCGAAGAGATACGGCATGAGGATGCGGTTCACGACGAAGCCCGGCGCGTCGGCGACGACCACGGGCAACTTGCCGATCTGGTGCACGTAGCGCACCGCGCGCTCGAGGACTTCGTTCGACGTGGCTTTGCCGCGGACGACTTCGACGAGCTGCATGCGCGCGACGGGATTGAAGAAGTGGATGCCGACGACTCGTTGGGGATGATCGAGCCCCTCGGCGACGTCGCTCACCGACAGCGACGACGTGTTCGTCGCGAGGATGGCGGCCGGTCGCGCGGCTTCGTCGAGATCGGCGAAGATCGTGCGCTTCACGTCCATCTTCTCGACGGCCGCCTCGACGACGAGGTCGACGTCGCCGAACGGTACGTCGATGGCGCTCGGGAACACGCGATCGAGGCCGGCCTGCGCGGCGACGCGGTCGAGCTTGCGCTTCTTGACGGCCGACTTGTACGTACTCGCGATCGTCTGCATGCCTGCGCGCACGCGCTCGGGATCGAGATCGCGCAGGATCACCTCGATGCCGCGTGCGCTCGACCACTGCGCGATACCCGCGCCCATGACCCCTGCACCGAGGACCACCATGCGATCGACGCGCTCGGGCTCGGGTGTCGGCGCGCCCTGCGGCAGGACGCTGCACTTCTTCGCGCGCTCCTGCAAGAAGAACACGCGGATGAGTTGTTTGCTGACGTCGGTTCGGATGAGGTCGACGGCGGCGTCAGCCTCGAGCTTCTGTGACTCGGCTTCGCTCACGGCGAGCCCGTCGCGCACCACTTCGATGACTCGGAGCGGCGCGGGGTAGTGGCCGCCCGTCGTGGCGAGGACCTGGTCGGTGGCCTTCTTCGCGATGAACTTCGCGATCGGTTTGAGATGCGCGAGCCGGATCGACTTTCGCTTGGGCGGCCCCGTGCGCAAGAGGTCGATCGCGAGCCGATGCAGATGCTCCTTCGGCACGACGCGATCGACGAGTCCGCGGATCTTCGCGAGCTTGGCGGGATGTTGGCGGCCTTGCAGGATCGCGGCGAGCGCTTGCGGCATGCCGATCAAACGCGGCAGTCGCGTCGATCCGCCCCAAGCGGGCAGGATTCCGAGCATCACTTCGGGCAGGCCGATCTTGGTCGCGCGGTCGTCGCTCGCGATGCGCGCGTCGCACGCGAGCGCGAGCTCGAACCCGCCCCCGAGGCATGCGCCGTGAATCGCGGCGACGGTCGTGCACGGGAGCTTCGCGATGCGATCGAACACGCGTTGACCGCGCTCGACCGCGGCGCGGATGTCGTCGGGATCGGTGAGCGCCGAGAGCTCTTCGAGATCGGCGCCGGCGATGAAGATCGAGGGTTTCGCGGAATCGAACAACACGCCGCGCACGTCCTTGTCGGCGGCGATGGCTTCGAGACGCAGCTCGAGCTCGCCGATCGTCGCGCGATCGAAGACGTTGGCCGCGGAATCGGGTCGATCGAACGTGAGCCGCACGATGCCGTCGGGCATGTCGGTACGCCGGATGCGCTCGCCACGGCGAGTTTCGGACTCACGGGGGGAAGACGACGAATCGGTCACAGTCTCTCCAGCCAGAGCGCACCGCCCTGACCGCCTCCGACACAAAGGGTGACGAGCGCCCGCTTGGCGTCACGCCGACGCAGCTCGAGCAGACTCGTGAGGGCGAGGCGCGAGCCCGTCGCCCCGACCGGGTGGCCGAGCGCGATCGCGCCTCCGTTGACGTTGAGAATCTCTTCGGGGATCTCGCCGACCGCGCGGTCGCGACCGAGCACTTCGCGTGCGTAGTCGTCCGATCGCGCCTTGTCGAGGCAGGCGAGGACCTGACCCGCGAACGCTTCGTTGATCTCGACGAGATCGGCATCGCCGACGCCGAGCTTGGTTTGTTCTTCGGCGCGCGCGATGGCGTGCACCGGGCCCAGTCCCATGCGTGCGGGATCGAGTGCGGCGTACGCGTATCCGGTCAACGCACCGAGCGGCTCGAAACCGAGCTCGTTCGCGCGCGACTCGCTCATGACGAGGAGCGCCACGGCGCCGTCGGTGATCTGCGACGAGTTGCCCGCGGTCACGGTCCCGGAGCCCTTCTCGAACACGGGACGCAATCGCGCGAGGCGTTCGGGCGTCGAGTCGGCGCGCGGTCCGTTGTCTTCGGTCACGACCTTGCGGTAGTCGGGCGGCGCGTAGACGGGGCAGATCTCCTTGTCGAGCCGCTCCCGCGCGTCGAGCGCGCGCTGGTGCGAACGCGCCGCGAACGCGTCTTGCATCTCCCGCGTGATTCCCGACTCGCGCGCGACGAGCTCGGCCGTCTGCCCCATGTTGAGCCCCGAGACCGGATCGGTGAGACCGATCATCAGGCCGACCTTCGGTTTGAAGTCGGACGGTCGGAACGAAGTGATAGCGCGCAGGCGCGCACCGAGCGTCTTCGCGCTGCCGAGCTTCGCGAACTTCGACGCGGCGCGGTGCGAGAAGTAGAGCGGCACCTGCGTCATGCTCTCGGTTCCGCCCACGACGAAAATCGAGCCGCGCCCAGCGCGGATCTTCTCGTCGGCTTGCGTGATGGATTCGAAGCTCGACGCGCAATTGCGATGCACCGTGATCGCGGGTACGTGTTGGGGGATCCCCGAGCGCAGCGCGACCACGCGCGCGACGTTCGCGGCGTCGGCGGGTTGGCTCACGCAGCCGAGGATCACTTCGTCGATGAGTTCTCGATCGATCCCGGTGCGGAGCAGGAGCGTACTGACGGCGATGCGGCCGAGTTCCTCGGCGCCGAGCGCGGCGAGGTCGGTTCCCATTTTGGAGAACGGCGTTCGCACGCCGTCGATGATGACCATGCGTTCCATAGAGCGTCTCGATTCTCTCGATAGCGCGTTCGTCGGCGGGGGAGGTGCACGGCATCGCGCCGGCGTGGCCTCGTCCCGCACGATTGTCTCATGTCGCGGGCCGTGCGTGTGTCATGTCGCGGGCTGGGCGGCGGGAGTCTCGCCATCCTTGGGACGGCGGTCGAGGATCTTGCGTTCCTTGAGCTCCTTGCCGACGCCGTGGCGCTCGCGCATCGCTTCGGCGTCGTGGAACACGACCTGATTGGGGCGCGTCTCCGTGAAAGCCGTGAAGCGCTCGTTGAGCTCTCGAATGATCTGCTCGTCGCTCGTGTCGTTGTCGGCGCGTACGACGTGCAGCACGAGCTCGTCGAGTCCGAGCGGATCGTCGTCCTTCTTGCGAATCTCGAGCTGCCAGGTGTCGATCTCGGGCGCGTCGTCGAGCGCGTACTCGAGTTCGTTGAAGTCGACGAGCGTCCCTTTGATCTTCTGGATGCGCATCTGCATGAAGTTCGACTGGCGCGAGATCCGGCCCGTGAGCCGGGGGACCTTGCGCCCGGTGTACGGACATGGCTCGTGGACGATGCCGCCGTCGGTGCAGTCCCCGGTCCGGTAGCGCAACACGACCGTGCCGCGCGAGGCCAGCGGCGTGTAGACGATCTCGCCGGGTTCGCCTTCGCCGACCGGCTCGCCGGTCGCGGGGTCGACGATTTCCAAGATCCCGAGATCGGGATAGAGCAAGTAACCCGACGACGGCTCTCCCGGCGGCGCGGGTGCTTCGGTCCACGCCATCTTCGCTTCGGTGAATCCGAACGTGACGAGCACCTTCACGTCGGGTGAACCGAGCGCGGCCGCGAGCTCACGCAGTTTCGTGCGGCTTCCTTGCGGAACCTTCTCGCCGCCGAGGATGATGTGTTGGAGCGACGTCACACGCACGCCTTCGTCGAGTGCTTGACGCAGCGCGTGGTAGACGAAGGTCGGCATCCCCGTGAGTCCCGTCGGAGCGAGCTTCGCGAGCATGCGGATGTTGCCGTCGGTCCCCATGACCTTGCCGCCGCCGCTGCTGACGCAGAATACGCCCGATGCCGTCGCGGAGTAGTGCGTCTGCCAGAAGGCGAGGTGCGGCGCATACGGGAACATGTTCAGCATGCGCCCGTCCTTGCGGACCCCCGCGATCGCGTTGATGCGCATCCCGGCCGTGCGCAGCAGATCGATGTCGTGCGCGGTGTACAGGAACGTCGTCGGTTCGGCCGAACGCCCGGTCGTCGAGGTCATGAAGATCGGGCGGTACATGCGCTCGTAATGCGCTTTGACTTTCGCACGCCCCGAAACGGCCGCACGCCAGATGACCGAGGGGCGCCGCATGAGCGTCCGGCGGTCGGGGACGAGCAGAAAGTCGAGGTTGCGCTTGGGATTCTCTTCGGTGGGCTGGAGGTCGGCCTTCGTGGTGAAGGGGATCCGCCGCAAGTCGTCAATCCCGCGGATCGACTCCGGATCGATGCCGTTCTCCGCGAAGAGCTCGCGGTAGTACGTCGAGAACGGCACGACGCAGTCCTGCAGGTAGCGCGCCAGGAGGTGATCCTGGGCTTTTCGTCGCTCGGCCGGCTCGAGACCGTCCCAGCGTTCCTTGAAAGGGTTCGACATGACGGGTACCCGGCGGGCAACAGGGAACCCGGTCGGCTTTTGCGACCGGGCCGGCGGCGTGATAAATACCTTGCCTTGCCGTTCCCGCCCCCTACAATGAAGTCCTCGAAAGGCTACTCGACGGGTCGGCGAAAATCAAACCGCCGATCCCCTTCCACGGTATCGGCTCGGGGCGGTTCGAGCTGAACCTTCAAAGATGCCAAGGATTTGCGGGAACGCTCGGATGCGCCGTCGTGCGCGTCTCGACCCGTCCCGAGAACCACGATGACTCTCTGCCTCCGATCGGTCACCCATCGGTACGGGTCGCAGACCGTCCTCGACGACGTCTCGCTACACGTCCGGGCCGGTGACCTCTACGGATTCCTCGGCCACAACGGTGCCGGGAAGACCACGGCGATGCGAATCGCGCTCGGGCTCGTGCGACCGAAAAGCGGCCACGTCTCGATCGACGGCTTCGACATCCGTCGCCACCCGCTCGAAGCTCGGGCCCGACTCGGCGCGTTGATCGAGGCGCCGGGCTTCTACAAGAGCCTCGACGGCGCCCGCAACCTCGTGCTGCTGGCGCGGCTCCAGGGAATGAGCCGGGCATCGGCCGTGCGCGAAACGGCCCGGTTGCTCGATCTCGTCGGCCTCGACGGCGTCGGATCGAAGCCCGTCGGATCGTACTCGCAGGGGATGCGACAACGGCTCGGGGTCGCGCAGGCGATCCTCGGGCGCCCCAAGGTCGTGCTGCTCGACGAGCCGATGAACGGGCTCGACCCCGAAGGGATCCGCGAGATGCGCGATCTGCTCGTGCGGCTCACACGCGACGAGGGCATGACCGTCCTCCTCTCGAGTCACCAGCTGCGCGAGATCTCCGACGTCTGCAATCGCATCGCGGTCATCCGCAAGGGCAAGCTGCTCGTCGAAGACACGACGGAGCGGCTCCTCGCGCAAGGCGACCGGAGGCTGCGGCTTCGCACGTCGGACCTTCGCGCCACGGCGCGCGTGCTCGACGGCCTGGGGATCGTGCACGCCGAGGATGCGTCGGGCGTGCTGCTCGCCGAAGCCGATTCGATCGGTCCGGAACGGATCGCGAAAGCCGTCGTCGAAGCGGGGATCGGTCTGCTCGAGTTGAGCCCGACGCTGCCGAGTCTCGAAGAGGTGTACCTGCGCTACACGCGCGACGGCGCCGATGGCGCGAAGTCGGCGGAAGGCGCGCGAGCGAACGAGGGCGCGTCGGCGGACCGACAAGCCGTCGCGGCGAGCGCCGACGGCTCTTCGACGCCCGATACCGCCTCGCCGCCCGAGCGCATCGCGCCGCGCCGACCGCTGCTTCGTATGGTGCGACACGAGTTCTCGCGGTGGTCGTCGTACCTCGCGGTGCCGTTCGCGATGGCGCTGCCCGCGTGCTTGGCGGTGCTCGCCGTGATTCGTCGGAAGCTCCAAGCGTCGGCCAACGCGGCCGACGTCGAGGGCGGCGAGGCCGCGAGCACCACGGCCGTGACGGCGTTCGAAGCCGTGGGCGTCGGGTTGTCGGCGGGCTTGCCGTTGCTCACGATCATCCTCGCCGGGCTCGCGAGCCAATCGATCGCCGGCGGCCTTTCGCGCGGAACGCTGCGCAACATCCTGCTGCGGCCGTTGACGCGTTTCCAGGTCGCGGCCGGCAAGGGAATAGAACGACTGAATGCTGGCGATCCGCTCCCAGCCTTTCGCCGCGGCTATTCCAAGGCCTTTCGCGACTTGCCAGGCCGCCCAGTTGGATACGCCGATGTAACGCGCGCGGCCCGTACGAACGATATCGTCAAGCGTGCGCAGCGTCTCTTCGATCGGGGTCTGCGTATCCCAGCCGTGAACCTGATAGAGATCGACATAATCCATCTGCAGGCGCTCCAGACTGGCATCGATCTCTTCCATCAAATGCTTGCGCGAATTGCCGGCCCGGTTGGGTCCCTCGCCCATGCGGGCATAGCCCTTGGTTGCGACAATGATGTCCTGCCGCGCAATACCGAGCGACTTGATTGCCTGGCCTGTCGCCACTTCCGACTT
>JAUIME010000596.1 GCA_030433195.1 bacterium | reverse complement strand
GTGGTACTGGACCGACGTCTCCCACACCGCGAGCATTTCGTCGTCGAGCGTGTCGCGAAGGGCGTGGGCACCGAAGGCACCGCACGCCACCGCGACGAAGCACAGAACCGCGCCGATCCGAATCCAACGCATGTGTTTGATTCCCGGGCGGCCAAGATCGGCCATACGACGGAACTTCAGTCAGCACCGACTCCGTAAGCGGCTTCGGTGCCGAACGACGGTCCGGGTGGAGCCGCAAACAGCGTACAACGGCGGCATCGGGCGATCGTAGCACAAGAGGTTGGAGTCCCGACAGATTCTCGTTGCCATGGCTCAGGATGCCGACGTTCCGCTGGTGCGTCGCGCTCGTCTCCATTGACCGGCTTCCCGGCTCCCGGTACGATCCGGCGCGACCACGGAATCGGCACACCCGGACGCAGGATGACGACCGTCCCCTCACCCCCGAATCGGCCTTCGGCAGACGACGCGCTCGTCGTCCAGGCATCCGACGGAAACACGGACGCCCTCGAGACACTGCTCCGGAAGGTGGATGGCGATGTTCGGCAGCGCCTTTCGATCGCACCGCATCATCGGCGTTCGCTCGAGATCGATGACGTCATGCAGGTCACCTACCTCGAGGCGTTCCTGCGGATTCGCTCGTTCTCCGGTTCGACGCGTGCGGCCTTCGTGTCGTGGATGCGGCGGATTGCCGAGAACAACCTTCGCGATGCGGTTCGGGCTCTCGAACGCGCGAAGCGTCCCGATGCCCGGCATCGGATCACGCAGGGCGCTGGCGGCGAGTCGACGCGGACGCTCCTTGCAGCGATCACGGGACACGGGGCGTCCCCAGGCACCCGCGCCGGCGTTCGCGAGGACATCGAGCAGTTGCGCGACGCGATCGCGCGGCTGCCGCGCCGGTATCGCACCGTCGTCGAGGGACTCGATCTCGCCGAGCGGCCCGTGTCCGACGTCGCCGGCGAGCTCGCATGCTCGAACGGCGCCGTACACATGCTCCGTGCCCGCGCTCTCGATCGGCTCGCCGAGCTGCTCGACCCGACAAGCGAATCATGATCCGCCGACCCAACGCCTCGGCGAGTGTTTCTCCGAGAAACTCGCGTGACTCCGCATCCCGGGTGTCGCCTCAGGTAGCGGACCCATTCAGGAGGCCCCGCCGATGACCGACCGAGACACGCCCGACGCGCCGCATCCCGAAGGCGCCGACCCGATCCGTGACGCCCGCGACGAAATCGATGCGGCGGAAGTCGCACCGGCAGCGCCCCGCAAGACGGGCGAAGACGCCGGCGACGTCATCGACCGTTACAAGCTGCTCCAGAAGATCGGCGAGGGCGGCATGGGGACGGTGTGGATGGCCGATCAGTCGGTTCCCGTCCGGCGCAAGGTCGCGCTCAAGATCATCAAGCTCGGGATGGACACGCGCGAGGTGATTGCTCGCTTCGAGGCCGAGCGCCAAGCACTCGCGCTCATGGACCACCCGCACATCGCCAAGGTCTTCGACGGCGGTGCCACCGACAAGGGCCGGCCTTACTTCGTCATGGAGCTCGTGCGCGGGGTCCCCATCACCGACTACTGCGACGAAGCGAAGCTCGGCCTGCGCGAGCGGCTGGAGCTCTTCGCGCACGTCTGCAACGCCGTACAACACGCGCACCAGAAAGGGGTCATCCACCGCGATATCAAGCCCTCGAACATCCTCGTCACGATGCACGACGGCGTGCCGGTCCCGAAGGTCATCGACTTCGGGATCGCGAAAGCCACGAGCGCCGAGCTCACGCAGCGAACTCTCTTCACGCAATACGCCCAGTTCATCGGCACGCCCGAGTACATGGCTCCCGAGCAAGCCGAGATGTCCGGGCTCGACATCGACACACGCGCCGACATCTACTCGCTCGGTGTTCTGCTCTACGAACTGCTGACCGGCGTGAAGCCGTTCGACCTGAAGCAGGCTCTCCGCCGAGGCTTCGACGAGGTGCTTCGCACGATCCGCGAGGAGGAGCCCGTCCGACCGTCGACGCGCATCTCGACGCTCGGCGAAACCGGAAGCGGGATCGCCGCGGCCCGACACGTCAACGTCGCCCAGCTCTCGACGCGCCTGCGCGGCGACCTCGACGCGATCATCATGAAATCGCTCGAGAAGGATCGCCGGCGACGCTACGAATCGGCAAGCGCGTTCTCCGAGGACATCGCTCGCTACCTCAGGGACGACCCCGTGCTCGCGAGTCCTCCGAGCAATGCCTACCGCGTGCGCAAGTTCGTATGCCGGCACCGCACCGCCGTCTCGACCGCGCTCGCGATCGTCGTACTTCTCATCGGCGGGATCATCACCGCTACTTGGAGCTTCTTCCACGTGCGGGGCATCAACCGACAACTCGAGACCGCGCTCGTCGAGAAGGATGAGCAGTTCCGCCGCGCCGAAGACCATGCCGAGCAAGCGCGCTCGGCGACCCGCAACGCCGAGTTTCAGCTCGGTCGGGCTGACGAGGTCATTCAAGTCCTCCGCGACATGCTCACGAGCGTCAGGGCCGACACCGCACGCGGCGCCGACATCACACTCATGAAATCGCTCCTCGACAGGGTCGCCGATCGTCTCGATTCGAACGAAATCGAAGATGTCAGCGTGCGAGCGGACCTCGAGGCGATCGTCGGCTCCACGTACTCGGCGATTGCGGTGGGCGATCGGGGCGTGCATCACCTGCGCAAATCCCTCGAACTCGCGGTGCCCCTCGTGCCGAAGGAATCCGCTGAACTCGCGAGGATTCGGCTCTCGCTAGCCGACGCGTACCTCACCCTCGACCGCCCGGCCGACGCGCTCCGCGAAATCGAACCCTGGCAGTCTTTCTGGCTCGAGACGTTCGGCCCGAAGCACAGGGTAACGGCTATGGCGAGCGTGCTCGACGCCGCAGCACGGTGTGCCCTCGGCGAATTCGACGGGATCGAGGAGAAGTTGATTCACGCGATCGAGGCCATCGAAGAGATCGATGGACCGTCAGGGCACTTCACGCTCAATACGCGCTACGCGCTTGCCCGCACGTACGCCCGCGTCGGACGCCTCGACGAAGCCATCGCCGCGCTGAACGATCTCATCGAGGACGCAAACGCGACGCTCGGCGACGACAACACGCTCACGCTTCGGTGCAATCACGAGCTGGCCTCCGCCCTCGTGACCGCTCAGCGTCCTCTCGAAGCCGAGCGAGTCATCGAAGACGTCGTCCGCGGTCGGGAGCGGATCCAAGGTCCGTTCGCACCGGACACCCTTCAATCGAAGCTCCTTCTCGAGACGATCTTGCAGGCTCTCGGCAAGAAACGCGAAGCGATGGAACTCAGTCGCGCGATCGTCGAAACAGCACTGGAGAACTTCCCTGAGGACCATCCGATCACGATACGGGCGCGTATGAACTACGGAAGCGACCTGTTCGACGCGAAACGACTCCAAGAGGCTCGGGACCAGATCGAGCCCATCGTTCTCCAAACCGATCACTTCGAAAACCCGGGGGTGGAGTGTACGTGCTTGTCGACCCTCGTTCAGATCTACGCGAATCAGCGCGAGTTCGAGCGCGTCGACGCGCTTCTCGACCGACTCCGCCCGTTCATCGACGAAATGCGCGAGCGGCACGAGTCCGCGAGCCGGATGGTGCCCTACAGCGACACGATGCTCCTGAAGGCACTCACGAACGTCGCCTACATGTTCATGCGGTCGGATCGCGCGGAGAGCGCGCTCCCCCTCCTCGAGACGAGCTTCCCGATCAAG
>JAUIME010000595.1 GCA_030433195.1 bacterium | reverse complement strand
TGCCGGAACTCTTTGCACCCGAATCGCCCGTGAACTTCGACCGTCTGTACGGCTATCTCGGCAGCGCCGAGGTGCCGACGTTCGTGCATTGGCTCTCGTTCTCGAGTGTCGACCGGAGCACGCAAGGGTCGTACTCGGGCGCTCTTCATCGCATCGTTCGATGGGACTCGCTGCCGTTGCTCCACCGACTCGACGGAACGCACGACGACTGGGTGCTCGGCGGCGATCTTTGGATGGTGCGCGGGTATACCGAACGGTTCCGCAATCTCGAACTGGAAGGGGAATTGCCCGCTGACGACCTGCCGATCGACGGTGGTCTCGACCCGGCGCTGCGCGCACTTCTCGCCGAGGGGCCGCCGATTTGGAGCGCGGTCGCTTGGCTGAACGATTCCACGCCCGGGCCGGGCGACGCGCCGTTGCTTCGATCGCTCGTTCGTCCGCTCGCTTCGGAATTCGTCGAGTCGGCGACGACCGCGTACTACGATTCGGGAGAGCCGTTGTGTGTCGTGTTGCGTGCGCTCGGGAAGATCGCCGATCCATCGTCGCGTGACCTTCTCGTACGCCTGACAGCGGAGTCGTCGACAATAGGCGATTTCGCGCGTGCGGCGCTGGCGCGTCGGGGCGACCCCGCGGCGCTCGATCGATTGCGCCACGACGCGGCGAAAAGCTCGCGAGCCCTCGCGTTACTCCTCGAAGTGCGCCCCGGCTCAGGCGTCGAGTTGCTGCTCGAGCAGATCGTCGCAGGAAGCGAGTCCGCGCCGGTTTGGGACTTCGAAGATCAGGCGACCTACTACGGGATCCAATGGCACGCCGCGACGTTCCTCGGAATCGAGGAGGCGCTGCTCGCTGCGGATCTCGAGCCCGCAAGACTCGCGCGGGCCGCACTCGAGATCCCGGGATGTCGTACCGTGGCGATGGCGCACGGCATCCTCGCGGCACTCGCGCGAACGGGGCCGGTGTTCCTCGCTTCCGAAGACGAAGAGTTCGAGAACGAGGTTGTCGACGAAGCGGGCGACGAGACCGACGAAGAGGCGATTGTTTGGCCGTACATGGACGCGAGCAGTCCGCTTCTGCGCTTCCTCGCGCTTGCGACCCCCGAGGAGTTGCGTCGGCTCCTTCGCGAGTGGTCTTCGAGTCCGGACCAAGCGACGCGCGACTTCGCGTTTCGGACGCTTCTCGAGATCGGGGATCCGCCGAGTGCCGATGCGATTCTCGCGTGGCTCGAGACCGAGCCGACCGACTCTTGGGGAGACCGCCTCATGTGGTCCCTCTACCCGTTCGCGAGAAGCGCGAACGCCGCGTTGGAAGCGCTCTTGGAATCGACGCTCGAGGATCCCGACGCGGATTTCGACCGTCGTCAGGCCGCGCTCGTCGAGCTCGCGATCCTGCTCGGGATTCCGGCTTCGCTCGACTCGATGCTGTCGATGTTGTCCGAAGCCGATTTCGATCGCATGCGGGAGGCGCTGCGCGACGGACGCCTCGAAGACGAAGTCGCCCGCTTCATCCGCGAATACGAAGAGGATCCGGGCGCGGGCATGTCGCCTTCGCTCCTCGGCGCATGGGGCACTCCCGAAGCGCGGGAACTGCTCGAGGAGCTCGCGGATCGACGAGATACGGCCTCGTACGCGAAGGTCGCCGGTCAGCTCGCGTTGCTGGGGGATCGGGAAGTGCGCGCCGAGTTGTGGTCGGCGATCCGCGCGGGCCGATACCGCTGGATCTGCTACGAGAACGACTACCGGGAGTTGACCCTCGGGTGGAGTCCCGAAGCCTACGCAACCTTGCTCGACGAGACGGAGACGAACTGCTGCCGCGGCGGACACGCAGGGCGACTCTTCGAGAGCCTGTGCGGGCGACGTCCCGAGTTCGGATACGAGGCGGCCCGCCATCAAGACGACACACCGGTGCGCGAAATCGGTCGATGGCTCCGCCTTCGCGGCGGCTCGTGGGTCGGGCTTCCGGACAATCGCGTCGGCAACGGCGATCGCGAGCTCGCTGTCGAGCGATGAGCGACGCCGGGCACTTCCGGCACGAATCTCGATGCTTTGTCCTCCACAGGAGAGCCTCGCGTTGAGCGTGCTTTGGACCGGGAGGATCGACATGCGAGCGAGCTTGCCGGCGGAACCGCCAATACGTCGTTGAGGCAGCCTGCTGGCGGCATCGGCTCAACGGCGTTTTCATTGACCGCTCAAGTTGCCGAATACAGATGCCGAAGTACGGCGCGCAAGGGATCCCTCCTCCTCTCGAGCCACCGTGGCACCCGGTCTCCATCGGTGTGCAATTCGTACTCGTACAACGTGCCGACAATCGACACCGGCTTTTCCCTCGCGGTCCGTCGTCTCGAGTGCTGCGGCCGAGATCACAGGAGGTGGCATTGAGAACGTGCGAATCTCGATTCGATCGACCGATGGCTTCCCGAGGCTTCGCGACGATTCCTGAGCTCGTGCCGCGCGACGCAAGGGCGAGACGAGCGGCGTGGGGCGCTATCGCGGTCGCGCTGCTCGTGGTCACGACGTGGCGCGCGGTTCCGGCAAACGCGCAGATCGACTTCGACGCGCCGCGGGCGGCCTACATCGGCCAGGAAACCGCACAGTTCGACGTCGGCGACTTCGACGAGGACGGGCGGGCCGACGTGCTCGCGGTGTGCGCTCGGGGGCTTCGGCTCACTCTCTCTCGAGAAGATCGGACGTTCCGCATTCCGCGGACAGTCTTGTCGAGCCCCGCGTTGGAGGTCCACGTGGCCGACTTCGACGGGGACTCGCACCTCGACTTCGTCGTCGACCACTACGACCGGCTCGTCGTTGGGCTCGGGGACGGAGACGGACGGTTTCCGGTCCGCACGGAAATCCATGTGGACGACAGCGACACTTGGTGGGGCGTGCCGACGATTCAGGTTGCAGATGTCGACGGCACGCGTTCGGGCTCGCGTTGGGCGATCTCAATCGTGACGGTCTCGCCGACGCCGTTGCGAAAACGCCCGCGGGCCTTCAGGTGCTACTCGGCGAGAGGGACGGGCGATTGAACGCTCACACGTTTCTCCGCGGCCGCTTCGATCACAACCTCGTGGTAGGGGACTGGGACGGCGATGGGTGTAACGATATCGCGTCGGGCGCGGAGGATGGGCCCGTTCGTATCTGTTTCGGTGACGGCTCGGGCGACTTCCCGCGTCGAGTCGAGTTACCTCTCGAACCGGGTGAGTGGCTCGCAAGCATCGCATCGGTCGCGAATCGATCGAGGGTCCGCGACGATCTGTTGCTCGGTGTCCAAGTCCAGCCGCAGACCGGCGCCGCCGTTCGGCTCGAGGTTGCGGAAACGCGCCGGCTTCGCCGCGTCGAACGCGCCGATTTGGCCGCGATCCCCTCGTGGCTGCGTGCCGCCGACGTGGACGGCGACGGTGATCAGGACTGGATCATGGCTCACAATACCCCCGTCGTGACGGTGTGGGAGCGAGAAGGCGATCGCGCGGCATCTCGGCCTGCAGTGGAGGTTCGGACGGATGACTGGGTGGCGACGCCTGCCGCATTCGATATCGACGGGGACGGCGATCGAGACATTCTCACGGCGGATGGCCGTGCGCTGCGCGTCGATCCCGGCGCCGGTGAACTCCAGGAACTTCGCATCGCCAGGGTGCGGGATGATCCACGGCACGGCGGAACCGATCGTCATCGGCGCGCTGGGCTGCGCCGGGTCGGGGTCGATGAGCATGGCGCCGATGATGACCGGCGTCGGCTGCGCCGTCAGGTACAGTGCCCGGCGGTAGTCGG
>JAUIME010000594.1 GCA_030433195.1 bacterium | reverse complement strand
CTGGCACGACCCGACCGATCGTTGCCGGTTCGCGACTCGACGTCACAACCCTCTAATCGAGAACAAGTTCTCGACACGGGGACTTGCGCGAGCTCGCGATCGAGGCTGACCATTCGCTCCACCCAGCCCCGGAAATCGACCTAACCGTCACGCGGCCAGCAGGTTGACAGGTCGCAACAAACCGCTACGATGCTTCTTCGGCCCAGGGGAAGCTTTTCTTTCAAAAAGATGTGCCGTGTACGAACGACCAGGTGCGCGCCGCTCGCGCACCGAAGAGAGGAGAAGGTGGCCATGAAGAGAGGTATCACCACGGTGCTCGCGGCGGCGTTACTGTTGCTGCACACCCCCCATGCGTGGTCCCAATGCGACACGACGTGCTCGGGGCAAGGACACGCCACGATCCTGATGCGCGGAACGTGTGACATCGGGAGCAGCGTCAAGTTCCGCTACGGCGGTCGACCCAACGCCAAGTACAAGATGCTCATGGACGTCGGTGCCGGACCGACGTTCGTCGACGGAGTCGGGATGTTCTGTCTCGATTTCGGGCCGAACTTCATGAAGCTGGACGTCGGTCGCCTCAACTCGAGGGGGTTCAGCTCGCTCCGCACCGATCTTCCGGATTCGCCGGAGCTCATGGGGCAGCCGCTCGCGTTCCAACTCGCGGTCGCCGATCCGGATGCACCGAACGGCATCGCGATCTCGAACGGGATCGTGACGAACGTGTGCGCCGCGGGAACGGGCGGGCGCGCTTGCACGCCCTGTGACCTCGAAGGATGCACGCCAGGCTATTGGAAGAACCACCCGCAGTCATGGGAAGCCACCGGCTTCTCTCCGGACGATCTCGTGAGCACGATCTTCGAGAAGCCCGCGTGCCTCGTCGATTGCGAGCCGGGCTTCGACACGATGACACTCATCGAGGCGCTCGACCTCGCGGGCGGACCGGGCGTATGCGGAGGCACGAGGATCCTGCTGCGGGCAGCCGTGGCATCCCTTCTCAACGCCGCAAACGCGGGCGTAACGTTCCCGCGGACGGTGAGCGAGGTCATCGTCGCCACCGACGAAGCGATTGCGACGTGCGAGCGCGACATCATCCTCGGTCTCGCCACCGAACTCGATGACGACAACAACCTCGGCTGCCCACTCAATGGCGGCAACGGCAACAGCGGGGACGGCCAGCGCGGTGAAGATCGAGCTTGTGAATCCGGCGTGGTCTCGATCGGCTACGCGCACGCAGTCTTCTACGACGGAGACTTCCCGACGACGATCCGCACTCGTGTCTACGACGCGAACGATCCCGGCGCTGTCGTCGGCGACGTCTCCTTCGAGTACGATCCGAGCGCTCCGCCGACGTTCCCGATCGAGAGCGGCGCGATCTGCGTGACGAAGGTCGCGGTCCACACGGGCGCGGTCGTCCTTCACGGAACGATCGACGGCGGCGGCATGCCCGGCGGCAAGTTGCCGTCTCCCTGCCTGTTCGAAACGAGCGTCGGCGATGTCGTCGTACCGCGTGAGATCGACACCTCGTGCGAGACACCGATCGGCGTCGGCATGAAATTCAATCCGGTGTTCATCGAGAGCATCCTCGTCGTCGACTGACCGAAGGATCTCGGCAAGAAGTCTTTACGGGCGCGTCCACAGAACGTGGGCGCGCCCGTTTCTCGTCAAGCGCCGGCTTGTGCGGGGGAGCCCCGGCCTCGCGATGCGAAGACCCGGCAGGATCCACCCGGGACCGGACTGGATTTCGGATCGGCAGGCACGTACGATGGCCCATCACTCGGGGAGCCGTGCTCGCACCGCGGACCCACGAGACGCGACACCATCGATGCTAAGGGAGAAGACCGTGACGAACTCCGACGCCCACTCCACGCCCGCCGCGACTCCGTCTTCGACGGACCGAGATCCGAAAGACGCGGCTCTCGAGAGACGATCCCGACCGCACCGACCCATGCGAACGTTCGCGGCGGCGATGTTGGCAACCGCCGTGATCGTCGCCGTCGTGGCGTCGGCTGCGAGCCTCGTGCCGCACGTCGCACGATCCGCGACCGCTGTCGCCGCTCGCGAGTTCGATCCGCAGTTCGCGGACCTGTTCGACTCGATCGATCCGTCCGACGTCGACTCACTGCTCGCGCTCGCGGATTGGTGTCGCGACCGCGGCTACATCCGCGAGATGCTCCACTGCGCCACGAGCGCACTGGCGAAAGATACCGACTCGTTCGACGCCCGGATGTTCCTGCATGAAGAGAAGCAGGACGGGGAATGGAACCCGGTCGCCCCGCCGCTCACGTTCGACACGCGCGCTCTCACCGCGCAACGCCCCGACGCCGAACGGCACGAGAAGCTCGTCGAGTCCACGCGCAGCCGCATCTTCGCGATGAGCAAGACCTCGACGTGGTTCGACTTCATGACCGATCTCGACAAGGAGCGGACGCAACAATACTCGACGCTCCTCTCCCGCTTCTTCGACGCGACGAAGCGGTTCTTCGGGCCATCTCGCTCCAAGTCGCACATCCCCGTACGCATCTACTCGAAGCGCCGCGACTACCTCGACTACTTCAACCGTGCGACCGGCAAGAACGGCGAGAACGTGCTCGGGTTCTACGCATGGACCGATCAGGGCGGGTATCTGTGCTTCTTCGACGACCCGCATGCGACCGACGAAGTCCACAACACCGCGCGCCACGAGTGCACCCATCTCATCATCAAGCAGACGCTCGAGGGCGGCGAGTTGGGACACTTCCTCGACGAGGGTTTCGCGTGCTACCTGGCCGGCAACGGCTCCGACCGCGAAGGCATGTACGTGGCGCGTTGCTATCGCTACGTCGCGAACATGGTGCACGCGGGAACGATCACGTCGCTTGCCGATCTGCTCGAGATTCCGTACTCGAACTTCGACTTCCGACACTACGCCTATGCGTGGTCCTGGGTGAGCTACCTCGCCGAGCACGACGAGCACGCCAAGGGGATCGCGAAGCTCTTCACCGAGCTCCGGATCCTCGCGCAAACCGAGGGCGCCGACGAGTGGGATCAGGACCGCTGGGAGAAAGAGTCCAACCGCGCGTTCCGTGAAGTCTTCGGGCATCCAGCTGCCCATCAACAAGAGTGGGAGACGTTCGTGCGCGCGAAACTCGAGCCGCAGACGTCGCGTCAGAAGTACTTCTACGCACGAGCCTCCCTCGAACCGCTGCACGTCGCTGCGGACGAAGGCGAAGACATCGAGGACCGCACGCGGTCGATCGAGATCCTGCACGAGGCCGAAGCTTGGCTGCGCGAAGCCGCCGAGCAAGACGACGGCAATCTCGCGAGCGAGATCCGAGGAGAGCAAATCGCCGCGATGCTCGTTCGCGCGTACCTCTTCGAATACGACGAGCGCGAGATGACCTACGTCGCCGCTGCCGCCAACGCGGCACTCGATCAGCTCGTGGCCAGCGCCCAAGAGGCCGAGCTCGCGAGCGCCGCATCGCGCGCGGCAGATTCGATCCTACGCCGCTTCTGGAGCCGCTACGCGGACGGCGATGCCGAAAGCCTCGACCTCCTCGAAAAGACTCGCGAGCGGGTCCGATCGGCCCGCGACGGCGACGCCGAGGTCAGGCGACTGCGGTTCGAACACGACGTCCTCGCGAATCTGATCGACATCTCGATCGCGGGGTGTCGGAAAGCACTCGCAGCGAACCCCGGCCATCGCGAGGCGACGCATCGCTGGCTGCGCACCGCGCTCTTGTACGCCCCGTCGCAGCTCGATGCCGTATTCCCGTATCTGTTGCTG
>JAUIME010000593.1 GCA_030433195.1 bacterium | reverse complement strand
GTGTTTCAACTCGCGGGGAAAGCTCTCTCGGACGAGCAGAAAGAGACGCTCGCATTCAGCTATCGAGCGCAGATGGACGGCGAAAAGGTGCGGTAACGCTTTCCCGGGACGGGTCAGAATTACCGGTAAAGTCACGATCTGCGAGTTTCGCCGAAAGACGTCTCGCCAATGACGAGGGCCTTTTCTTTCGAAGGCCTTCGTCATTTTTTTGGAGCGACTCGCCGCGGGTCGAATCCCGCATCGCCGCGTGAAAAGGGGACGCGGACGCTCAGAAGAGCGTCGTGGCCGCCAACGTTCCGAGCACCGCGACGATGACGAACGCGAGGATCGCAACGACGCCGTCTTTGGCGATCATTGCCAAGGCGAACAAGAAGATGGCGACCCCTGGAACGAGGGTCGCGAAGGGGAGCAGTTCGAGCGGCGGGATCGCGATCGCGACCGCGAGCACGATCGCCGCGATCACGAAGCGCATCGGGCCGTCGACCAGGACGCTCAGTCGCCGCTTGACGACTCTGTCGATCTTCGAGATCACGGGACGGATCTTCGAGATCGATCGTGTGACCTTCTCGCGGTCGAGGCTGCGCTTCTCGAGGAACCCGGGCATCCACGGGTGATCCAAGCCGAGCAACTTCTGTAGCGCGACGAGTCCGACCAGGATGGCCATGGCGGTCGGAACCCCCGGGATCCCGCCCGCCGGAGTCATGAGGACGATGGCCGGGAGGAGCAACAACGGACCGAACGCGCGCGTTCCGATCGCGTCGAGGAGGTCCCCGACCTCGACCTCGTCGGCGTCTTCGGTCTTCTCTTCGAACTGATCGAAGACCGCACTGAGCGTATCGAGTTGCGCCTCGCTCATGGATTTGTCTTCGACGGGGCGAGAGTCGCGGCCGCAGTGCGTGGCGACGCATCGCCTTTGATCATGCGCACGACTTCGTCAGGTGATTCTTCCGCGACGAGGTGCCCGGTTCCTTCGAGGATACGCACACGCGTCGCGTCGACTTCGAGCAGGCGTCGGAATCGATCGACTTGCTCGTCGGCCGAGAGGAACGGGTCGTGGCGACCCCAGACGATGCGCGGCTCGGCGCCTCGCCACGCGGCGAGCGTCGCCTGATAGCGGGGCAGCTCTTCGCGCAGATCGTTCGCCGAGTAGTAGAGGCATTTGTACGTGTGCCCGGCTCCGTCGAGGAGGGGCTTGCAGTAACCCTTCATCACACGATCGGTGAGAATGTCGCCGTCGTGGACCATGCCCGTGATCGCGGAACGGTAGTAGGCTTCGTCGAACAGAGCCGTCGAACCCGCTTCGGTCATGAGCTTCGAGAAGAAGCCGAGTCCCGGAGACCAACCCTCGTCGAACGCGAACGTGTCGAGAATGACGAGCTCGCGAGCCTTGAATCGAGGGTCTTCCATCATCTCCCACGTGATGGGGCCGCCGAAGTCGTGGACGACGTGGGTCCAGCCGTCGAGCGCGAGCTCGTCCGACAGGAGTTCGAGCAGTGCGGCGGCTTGTGCCGGAACCAGCAGCGCGTCGTCGTCATCGGGGCGTTCGCTTGCTCCCATGCCGATGAGGTCGGGTGCGATCACGCGGTATCCGTCGTCGGCCAGCCGCGCGATGACCTCGCGATACATCCACGACGACGTCGGGATGCCGTGAACGAGGACGACCACCGCGGGGCCGGATCCCTCGTCGACGTAGGCCATGCGACCGACCTCGAGGTCGGCGAAGCGCATGCGATCGACGTGTTCGGCGTAGGTCTCGGGGCCGCGCACTTCGATGGGCGGCGAGTCGGATTCGCGCTTGGAGTCGGGCGTCGAACTGCATCCCGCGACCGCGACGGCGACGATCGATGCGAGAGCGAAGGGCAACAGGCTGCGGGCGTGAGGCATGACGTTCCTCCGGGTCGGAAGATGCGGGACCGCTCAGCACACGCCGTACGGAACCCGAGTCGATGAGGCGAACGCCGACCGGCGTTCGTTCGTCTCGCTTCGAGTACAAAGCGCGTACCGTTCGCAGGGACCCGATGGCCGCGGTCGATTCGTCGGTTCGACGTCAGGGGATGGCGGGGCTCGGGTAGGAATTGCCCGCTCGTGGTAGCGATTACCGGTCCGAGGACGACCGACCGCGGTCCGCAAGCGGGCTCACGGGCGTAGCGAGCCGACGAACCACGACGGGCCGCGACTGCGGCTGGCACGCGATTCGCCAAGGGATTCGATCAACGAGCCGCCGTTGGCGGACGGGTGAGGCTTCGGCCTCGCTCCACGATCGGATGGTAGGAACGGAGGGGGCATGTCGAGCCGTACATGGATGCGCGAGGTCGAGAACCATGCAGGATCCGGGCTCGAACTGGCGGGGCGGGTCGGCTACGGGGCGAAGGGGATCGTCTACCTCATCATCGGGGTTCTCACGACGATGGCAGCCGTGGGGTCAGGCGAAGCCAAGGGGAGCAAGGACGCCGTGCGATCGCTCTACGAGCAGCCCTTCGGGCGGGTGCTCGTCTTTGTCGTGGCGGTCGGTCTCGTCTCCTACACGATCTGGCATTTCGTCGAGGCGTTTCTCGATCGGGAGGGGGCCGGGAAGGACGCGAAGGGCGTCATTCGGCGGATCACTCTCGTCGTCAGCGGCTGTATCTACGCAGGACTCGCCTACTATGCGGCCAAGCTCGCCTTGGCGTCGCGCGACGATTCCGACGACGGCGGCGCGGAGCACTGGACGGCCGAGCTCCTCGCGCTGCCCTTCGGAGTCTGGCTCGTCACGATCGTCGGCGGCATCGTCATCGCGTTCGGGCTCTGGCAGTTCCATCATGCGTCGAAGGCGAAGTTCATGAAGAAGTATGCGCAGTCACGCATGAGCGCGGGCGCTCGTCGAATCGCGAAGGCGATCGGGCGCTTCGGATTGTCGGCGCGAGGCTTCGTGATGTGCATCATCGGCGCGTTTTTCATCGGCGCCGCGCGATCGACGGATCCCGACGATGCCAAGGGATTGCCGGAGGCACTCGAGGTTCTCGCGTCGCAGCCGTTCGGGACGGTCCTGCTCCTGGTCGTCGCGATCGGACTCGCCGCCTACGGGCTCTACTGCCTCAGCTTCGCGTGGTACCGCGATTTTGCGAGCTGAGGCACCGCTCGACGAGGCCCCGGACGCCTGAGCATCCTCGTACGATTTTCTGCATTTTCTGATTCGGGCTCGCGACCGGATCTCGGTTCACGACTTCGGAACGACGACCGACGAGGTCGTCACACGAACTCGAAGCCGAACCCGATCCGAATCAGGAGATTCCTCCCATGCAACTCGCCCGCTCGCGATTCACCTGCCTGGTCCTCGCCCTCACGATCTTGGGTGCATGGACTTCCGTTGCTCGCGCTCAGGCGCTCTTTGACGACCCCGGAACGCGGTTGACCGGGGATGGCGGATCCTTCGGAGCTACGATCGCGCTCGACCGCGACGTCGCACTGATCGGAGCCTATGCCGACGACGACCTCGCCCCGTTTGCCGGGGCCGCCTACATCTTGCGCACGGACGGCACGACGTGGACGCAAGAGCAGAAGCTCACCGCGAGCGACGGCGAGGACTTCGACACGCTCGGTCAGGCCGTCGCCCTCGACGGGGACGTGGCCATCGTCGGGTCGGTCGCCGACGACGACGGCGGGAACAACGCCGGCGCGGCGTATGTGTTCCGGTACGACGGCACGCAGTGGGTCGAAGAGCAGAAGCTCATCGCGAGTGACGCCTCGGCCGGGCACCTGTTCGGGCTCGGCGTGGCGGTCAGCGGCGATGTCGCG
>JAUIME010000592.1 GCA_030433195.1 bacterium | reverse complement strand
CCGGCGGAGCGTACTTATCAGTTCCCTAGATATCGGTGGTGGCGAAAACGCGGCTTGAACCGCTTATCCGCAGACCTCCCACCTATCGAGACGAATGCCAGTTCTCGACCGAGACACCGCGAAAACGTCGAAAATCCTTGGGGTTGGCGGTCACGACCACGAGATCGTTGACACTCGCGATCGCCGCGATCTGCCCGTCGGCGGCAGCGGGCGGGCGACCGCGCTTCTCGAGCCGCGCACGCCCTGCACCGCGTCGAATCGGATTGCGGCTCGCACGTCAGGTACTCATCGATCGCCTCGTCGGCGCGACGTAACGGAACTCCGCGAGGGTCCAAAACCAAATCGCCGAACGCACCGAGCGCGCGGATCGGATCGTGCTCGATCCACAGTGCGAACGGAAGCTCGCTGATGGAGCGAGGATCGTACGCATCGTCCTCGTCACCGTCGGCGAGCACGATATTCGCGGCGGCCTGCGCGACGAGAGCATCGAGGGATGTGCGCGCGTCTCGCTCGAGCGTACGGGCCGCCGCGCGGTCGCCGCGTGCCGCGAGCGCAGCGCGTGCGCACTGGCCCGCCACGCCGAGCCCCGACGGAGTCCACTCCCGCCACTCTCGGATGTTGCCGTCGAGGAGGATCGATCCGTCGACGATGCTTTGCAGCACGCGCTCCGTGTCGGGATCGTCGAGGTGGCGCATCGCACGGGCAGCGCGTCCGAGCAATTCCGGATGGCTCTCGCGCGCGAACCGCCCGGCAACACGCAACAGGATCGGCACGTCGTCACGCGTGAATCGCCAAGTGTCGAAGAGTCGTACGTCTTGGAATCCGTAATGCCACTCCGGCGAGTTCTCCTCACCGGCGAGCCAGAACATCTCGAGATACCAGTGGAAGAGCTCGCAAGCCGTCGAACGAGCCGGCGACCCCTCCATGTACCGATGGACCGCGTGCAAGTCACGAAGGAGGAGTGTCGAATCCGCGACGTGGTCGAGGACCAAACGGGAGTTCGCGCCCGCCTCGGCGGACACGTCGCCTTGCTTGCGTTGCCAAAGCGCGTCGAGGGCGTCGAGCTGAGCGGCTCGGGTTTGGCGATGGAGGTCGCCGACGGCCGACGTCCTCGCCACCTTGCCGAGCGGCGGCTTCGGGAAGTAGCGGTAGTACGCCTCGAGCTCGCTGCTGCCGAGCATGCTTCGAAGCTCTTGGAACGTGTCGGAATCGATCGATGCGAAACCATCGAACGAGAGCATGACAACGCGTGCGCTCTCCCATCCGTCGAGTTCGTCCCACTTCAGCCGCTTCGCGCACAGCGTCGCGATGCGCTCGTCGTCGAGACGGATGCCCGCGCGGCAAACGTCGATCAGCGCGCCGCGGCCGCGTTCGGCTTCGATCGCGTCGAGCCGTTCGTTCCATGCCCCGGCGAGCTCGGCCGTAGTCTCGAATC
This sequence comes from bacterium, assembly GCA_030433195.1. Taxonomy (GTDB): domain Bacteria; phylum Planctomycetota; class JACOTG01; order JACOTG01; family JAUIME01; genus JAUIME01. The sequence continues at coordinate 2,345 of JAUIME010000592.1, read as the reverse complement.
TCCCGATCATCTGAAGCGCGACGAGTTCGTCCACCTCGGCAACCGCCGCGGGCGGGACGGGGATCGGTCCGCGCTCGTCGTTACGGATCACGAACGATCGCGCGGCGGCGAACGCATCGGCCCGCTCGGGCGAGTCGACGGTCCACGAGTCGCGATTCGCGAACGCGTCGGTAACGAGTCGCTTGGGTAGCTTCCCTTCGCCCGCGAGATACGGTGGCGTCGGGCCTTCGGGATCGTGCCACTCTTCGATCGTACGGTCTTCGTAGACGACCCATTCGATCGTGCCGCGGCCCGGATCGCCGAGCGGCGTGAGCGCGAACGGCGTATCGTACACGACGTGCCGCATCGCGACGGGCACGAGGCGCGACGACGTGGCGAGAGTCGACTCCGCCGGACTCGATCCGGACCGGTACGCGGCGCCCGATTTCGTGGCCGGCGCGGAGCACGCCGAGCACCACGAGACGACGGTCGCCAAAAGCACGACGAAAGGGAGGCGCTCCACGATCCACATCGTGCTCGCCGGCACGACGCCGACAAGCACACGTGCGTGCCGGCGAACGGTCATCGCTTCGTGGCGATCGCGCCGTTCTCGATGAGCTTGCCGATGACGCGCTTGAGCTGGCGTTCGGCCATGAGCCGATCGGCGGGCGAGATGTCGTAGATCAGCGCGCCGCCTTCCCACGCCAAGCCGACGTCGTCGACAGCGTCCGTTCGTTGCGGCCACACCTCGAGACGCAGGTACTTCGTCGCGTCGCCTTCGTCGAGGCTGTCGACGATCTCCATCGCGAGACGGATGTCGGCGCCGATGCCGAGAAACGGCACGAGCCCGAACAAGCTGTCCAACACCTTCGGGAGCTTGCACCACCGGATCGCACGAATCTTCCCGGTCGTCCCGCTCTCGAGCGAGTCGTTGCAGATCTCGAATCCGCAGTCGGCGAGAACGTTGCGCAGCCGCTCACCGACAGGCTCCGTCGCCACGATCGGATAGCTCTTCGAGACTCGGTCACTCTGCAAGCCACGGGTCGCCATCTCGGTCCTCTCTCGCCATGCGTCTCGCCCGTGGCGTCGCTCGATTCAGTCGAGCTCGGCCGACGGGCACAGTTTCACGAGCGTACACTCGGCGCATTTCGGCTTGCGCGCGATGCACACCCGCCGTCCATGCAGGATGACGGAATGCGCGAAGAACGTCCAGTCTTCGCGCGGCACGATCTCCATGAGGTCGCGCTCGATCTTGACGGCATCCTTCGTATCCTTGCTCGACCACGTGAGATCGAGCCGATGCGCGAGCCGCCCGACATGCGTGTCGACCGCGATCCCGTCGTTCTGCCGGAACCAGGTCCCGAGGATCACGTTCGCGGTCTTGCGCGCGACGCCGGGAAGCGCGATGAGCGCGTCCATGTCGGCCGGCACCTCGCCGTCGTGCTTCTCGACGAGCCTTCTACACGCGGCCTGCACATTCTTCGCTTTCTGCCGAAAAAAACCGGTCTTGCGTACGGCCTCTTCGAGCTCGGCGAGGTCGGCCTCGGCAAATGCACGCGCATCCGGGTAGCGTCGGAACAGATCCGGCGTCACGCGGTTGATGTTCGCGTCGGTCGACTGCGCCGACAAGATCGTCGCGATCAAGAGCTGCAGCGCGCTCTCGTGATCGAGCTCGCAATCGGCGTCGGGGTAGGTTCTGCGCAACTCGTCGACGATCGCCGCGGCGCGACGCCGTCGATCGTCCGTCGCGCCATCGGCCCCCGAGCCGGATCGCATCGCGGCCGCCTTCTTCGTGGCGGTCTTCTTCTTCACAGCAGCCATTCACGTCCCTCCTCGGTCGTCTCGGGCATCGGCAAGGCCCCGGCGGCGCAGTCGCCATCGAATGCCGAGTGTCGAAGCATACCGAAGGAACCGACTCCACCCCTACGGAATCTCGTCGGCGTCCGTGACTCGGTAACTCGTGCTCCGTCCCCGCGCGGCATTCTTGAGCACGACCCCTCGGTCGAGAAGATCGCGAAGGTCGCGCAGAGCGGTATCGGTAGAACACTTCGCGAGCTTCGCGTACTTCGATGTCGTGAGCTTCCCTTCGAATCCGTCGAGCACTCGGTTCAGCACCTTCCGCTGGCGCTCGTGCATCGGCTTCGACCCGATCGCGCAGGCGGAGAGCGGCTTCATGTCGATGAACGGCTTTCCGGACCAGCCGGCGGTCCGGGCCGGCCCGTCGATCATGGACATGTCGACCGCGATGATGGCGAGCAATGCGATCATGGCGGCCCTGATCGCCCGCCAGCGCGACGGCCGCGGCCAGCGGGTCGAGCCGACCCTGATCGAGACCGCGGTCAGCATGCTGGGCAACTTCTCGATGG
>JAUIME010000591.1 GCA_030433195.1 bacterium | reverse complement strand
ACTCGACGAGTGTTCCGACGAAACCGAATCGCAGCGTGCTCGACGGCTTGCGCGGCACGTCGCGATAGCCTTCGTCGACGAAACCGTAATCGGAGAACTCGATGCGTTCGGGATCGATTCCGAAGTCGATGAACTGCTGCCGCAAAAAGCGCGACGGCGCGATGAACCGATCCACGCGCGCGCACGCCTCGAGGGTCGCGTCGCGGCGCGCCCGGATCTCACCCGCGAAGTCTCGTCCGGGTTCGGGCTTGGGCGGCTGCGGCGGCTCCATGAACCCGTACTTCACGAGCCGCTTGATGACCATGCGACGCAGCCGCGCCGGGATCTTCGACTTCAGCCAGTCGTTCAATCGGAAGTGATTCTCGTGGATGATGATCGGCGTCATCGAGTCCTTCGCGACGCAGTCGGCGCAGCGCGGCACGTCGACCGTCGGACACAGCGAGAGATCCTCGCGCAGCATGAGTCCTTTGCGCGGACACTGCAGGCAGTACTCGTGCAGCGTGAACAGCACCGGAATCCCGCGACGATGGGCTTCGGCGACGTAGTCGATCGAGTGATACTGCAAATGCTGCAGGTGCACGACGTCGGGGCGTTCTTGGTCGAGCACCTTGCGGAACAGCCGGTCCATCTCGGGATCGCGATACGTGGCCTCGAAGCTACGAAACGCCTGTTTGTGTACGGCTTCGAGAATACGAAGGCCGCCGAACTCTCGCTCGATCATCGAGTACTGCGGCTTGTTCTCGACGCACTCGGTGCAGAACACGACGACGTCGTGCCGCTTCGCGAGCTCGCGCGACAAGTTGTAGGTGTAGATCTCGCTCCCCGCGTTGTGGGCCGGCAGGAAGTCGTGAATGACTTGCAGGATCTTCATGAACGCTCCGTCGTTCCAGGCTCGGTCGGGAGAGATACGTCCTCGGATTTCGTATCGGCAGCCGAGCCGAGCCGCGATGCGAGCTCGCGCACGCGGGCTTCGGCGCGCACGAGCGCGGAACTCGCGCGCCAAGACTCGGCCGTAAGGTACTCGGCACGCCCTTCGAGGTCCAGCAGACTCACGCGGCGATCCTCGAGGCGATCGATCGTCTCGCACAGCCGCTCGCGCAGGCGCGCCGCCTCGTCGCGCGGCTCGGCGGGCGTCGCGGACCGTGCCGCTTCGTACGCCGCGACCACGGCCGCGGCATGTTCGTCCATCGACGGGCGCCGCGGCGGGATCGCGCCGCGCCACCGTTCGAGCCGCTCCGGCTCGGCCAAGATCTCGCGGATGCGCTCGGCGAGCGCCTCGCCGTCGCCTGCCGCGAACGAAGCCCCCGCTTGGCCTGCGCGCTCGGGAAGCGCGCCGAGGTCGCTCACGAGAATCGGCACGCCGAGATCGAAGGCTTCGTCAACGACGTACGAGTACGATTCGGCCGTGGTCGATGGGATCACCGCAATGTCGAAGCGCGCGCGCTCGAGATCACCGGGACCGAACGCCCCGTGGAACGTCACCGGAAGTCCTTCGGCCAAGGAACGCAGACGCGCGCCGTAGGCATCAGTTACGAACCCGCCGAACAGGTGCAGCTCCACCGGAGGCGGCTCGGACGCGCCGTCGAACAGGTGACGCATCGCCTCGAGGACGACGTGTGCGCCCTTGATCTCGCTCATGTGAGCCCAGTGGGCCATGCGCAGCGGCCCTCCCGGGAAGCGCGCGCTCGCAGACTCCGCGCCCTCCTCCGAACGCAGCTCACGAATCGCGCCAAGCGGCAACACGTCGATCCCGTCCGTCGCGATCCCGAGCAGCGTCGCGACGCGATCGGCGTGCGCGTGCGTCGGCGCAAGGAGCTTCGCGGCCAAGCGCACCTCTTCGGCGAGATCCTCGCGATACGCGGCGAGCCGTGTCCGCACCTCGTCGTCGCCCTGCCACGGGTTTCGCGTGACGCAGTTCTCGCAGTCGGTCTCGAGAAAGCGTACGTCGCAGAAGCGCCCGTCGCGCATGCGGAACTCGCGCGCGCACGTGCTCCAGAGGTCGTGGAACGTCACCACGGCGGGCACGTTCGCCCGGCGCGCACGGTCGACGAGTGAACTCGTGAGGCGCTTCCAATGATGGACGTGAACGACGTCCGGCTTCACTTCCTCGAGCAGCGCATCGAAGAGCGGCTCCACGGCCGGTGCGTACGCGGCGCCCCATGCTTCGTGGAAGTTCCCGCTTCGACGGAGGCGGCGCACGTCGAACCCCTCGACCGTCTCACGCTCGACGCGGTCACGACGCGCCGTCACGCCCGATCCCGCGACGATGACGCTCGTGTGGCCGGATCGCTCGAGCGCCCGCGCGAGGCCCAGGACGTAGAGTTCGGTCCCGCCTTCGTACTCGGGCAAGAATCCGTGAACAGCGTGCAGGATCTTCATGCGCGCGCCTCCTTGCGCTCGGCGAATCGCGCGTAGAGTGCCTCGAGCTCGCGGGCATCCTCCTCGACCGTCTTCACGGGAACGCGACGCTCCGTAAGACGTGCGAGCGCCTCGCGGTCGTCGACGAGTTCGTCGACCACGCGGCGAAGGTCCGTGGAATCCCCGACGGCAAACCGCAGCCCGCCTTCACCGGGCGCCACGAGATCGCGCATCCCGCCGAGATCCGAAACGATCACCGGGATCCCCGCGAGAAAGCCCTCGTGAATCGTCAGCGGCGAGTTTTCGTACCACACCGACGGGACGATGAGCGCATCGAGCGAACCGAGCACCTCCGCGATCCGCTCGTTGTCGAACGCCCCCGCAAAACGGATCGGGCTGCCTTCGGCGCGCCGCCTGAGCTGTTGCACGTAATCGGGTCGATGTCCCGACGTCCCGTGGATGACGAGCTCCGCGCGCGAGGGATCGATACCGACGAACGCGTCGACCGCGACGTGGATTCCCTTCACGGGGATCAAGCTCCCGACGACTCCGAAGCGACGCGGTCGACCGACGCGCGCCGTCGACTTCGGCGATTCGTGCCGTGCGAACCGCGTCACGTCGAAGCCGTAGTCCGAGTGCACGATGCGATCGGCAGACACCCCAAATGCGACGAACATGTCATGCAGGAACCGCGACGGCGCCACGAACCGATCGACTTCGTCCATCATCGCTCGGACGGCCTTGCGTCGCGCCTCGACCTGCCGCACGTGCGCGGGCTCGGGTGTCGGTAGAGCGGGCGGCTTCGACGGCGCCGCCATCCCGAGCCAACGTTTCACGAAGTACGGGCTGCGTATGCGCGCCGCGCGCAGCAGCGGCCAAAGGTCGATGCGCGTCACGCTCCGAATCGCACGCACGACGCGATCTCCCGCCCGCTCGAGCCGCGACGCGCGCCCGAAGCCGAGCGCCGCGCAGCGCGCGCATTCCTCGGCCGACGGCAGCTCGCAGCGCGTCAGGTCGGGAAGGATCATCTGGCCGCCGCGCAGACAGATCAGCCAGTACTCGTGCAAGGTGAACACGACCGGGATGCCGCGCGCCTTCGCGATGCGCACGTAGCCGAGTGAATGAAACATCAAGTGTTGGACGTGGATCACGTCGGGGCGCACGCGATCGAGGATCTCCTCGAAGCGGCGCTCCATCGCGGGATTGTCCCACGTCTCTTCGATCCGCTCGTAGTCCTTGTTGTTCACGACCTCGAAGACGTCGACGTCGCCGCGCCGGTCCTCGCGCAACTCGTACGGCGCCGCGCCGGGTCGATGCTCGGTCGTGTAGATCGAGACGTCGTGTCGCTTGGCGAGCTCGGCCGTCAGCAAGTCCGTATAGACCTCGACGCCCGCTCGATGTCGCGGCAGGAACAGGTGCACGACC
>JAUIME010000590.1 GCA_030433195.1 bacterium | reverse complement strand
AGGCCACCGTCCGATCCATCCGCGTTCCAGATCGCCATCCTGAAGTCGGCGCCAGCCGTCGGTGGCACGACCGCGATAAGACCGTCCGCTCCGACCCCGACATTGCGATCGCTCATGGCACGCGCGAGCGTCGGTGGGTCCATGGGCAAGCCGTCGCGGGCGTCGACAAGGACGTAGTCGTTTCCGAGCCCGTGCATTTTCACGAAGGGGAGCATCCTCGACGAGCCGGCGACGCGCCTTGCAGCATCGGACGCGCTCATCGTGCTCCTTCGTCGCCCGGATCCGGCCCGGGTCGCCATGTCCCTCGGCTGGTACGGGGCTCGTCCTCGAGCGATGGCGCATTCGGCCCCTGCGTCGTGCTCCACGGCCCCGTCGTGGCGAGCTCCTGGTCGAGAAGCTCGTCCTCCCGATCCCATTCCTCGAGGATCGCTCGCTTGCGTCCGCGCTTCCACCACAGGCCGATGCCACCGAGGAGAGCGAGCCCGAAGACCATGGAACCGAAGTTGCGAGACAGCCAGGGCCACAGATCGAACCGGCTGATGTAAGCCACCCACTCCTCCTCGAGATCGTAGAAGCCGACACCCGTCAGCCGATAGAAGGCCACGTAGAAGTTCTCACCGCGGCTCATCGCTCGCAAGATCTCTTGGAGCGTCGCCAACCCGAAACGGTCGATCAGAAATCGAACCATGCTCTCGGACTGCTGGTAGGCGATCGCGGCACCCCCCGCGTCGTCCGGAAACGAGCTCTCCAGAGCTGCGAACGAATAGAGCGAACCCGTCCGCTTGGCGAGTCCGAGTTGGTAGGGAGACTCGAAGACGAGGGCCTCCGCCGACCACTGCGCCAATCCCTCGTGGAGCCAGACCGGCTGCGAAACACTCGCTGGATGCCGAATTCGGCCGAGCACGACATGCGCGATCTCATGGCCGAGCAGGTCGTCGACCGCATTGTAGTTACCGAGCCGAATCGAAGAAGCCCGCAGAATGATCTGTCCTTCGGGATACAACGCGACACCCGCAACCCACGGTTCGAAGCCGCGGCCCGTCGTGTCCGCGCGATGCTCGGCCAGCGCTTGTCGAAATGCCTCACCCCCACGAACCCAGAGGACATCGATCGGCCCCTCGGCCTCGACACCGAGACGCTCCTCGATCCGGCGAAGCATCGACTCCCCTTCGCGCTCGGTGTAACGGCCGAAGCTCTCGAGTCCCCGCCCCCAACGGACGCGCACCTCGCCGGCCTCCGACCCCGTCGAGGACGACTCCTCGGACGCGGCGAGCATGCCACCGGTGGCAGCTGGGGTTCGAGCAAGCGTCCCGAACCCGAACCCGAGCGCGAGCAGCATGAGAATCGCTATCCGCAGGCCGGAGAATCGGCGAAAGAGGTCCGGGTGCGCCCCTGGTTTATTGGACATCTTCAAGATCGTTTGCACTCTACTTATCGTTCAGATCGAGACGGCCTGGTCCGCGTCTCGGCGGTCGAGAAGACTCTGGAACCGTCGCCGGTGGTTTCGGTCCGCTCGCGACGAGCACATGGTCGCTGCCGCCGTGTCCAGAATCGCGAGCAGGCCGCGGATCGGCTCATGACGAATCCCTCTGCTCGGGAACTCGACGGATCGCACCCGATCAGTCGTGCAGTTCCGCGTTCCAGTACCGCTCGGAGACGAACTGCTTCCAACTGAGACGCCGTTTGGCGATCGGAATCGAAAGCGTCGGACCCCACCTTGGACGCAACGGGGAGGCGAGGAGTTTCATCCCCGCTTCGGCAGGCGTCCGATTCCCCTTGCGCACGTTACAGCGCACGCAAGCGAGCACGCAGTTCTGCCACGTGGTCTTTCCGCCGCGCGATCGCGGCACCACGTGATCGATCGAAAGAGCTTCGGTCGTCGATCGGCTGCCGCAGTACTGGCACGTGAGGTGATCGCGTTTGTAGAGATTCCGCCGAGTGAACGGGACTTCCTTCTTGGGAATCGCATCGTAGGCGCTGAGAACGATGATCTCAGGCACCTTGATGTGCAACGAAACCGTCCGCACGCTCGGCTCGCCGTTTCGCACACCGAGCTGACTCCACGACTCGAAGTCGTGGACTTCGAAGGTGTCGGGCGCGAGGATCTTCGCCACTCGATTGACGGCCAAGGTCAACGCGCGGCGCACCGACGTCGTGTGGATCACGACCCACGATCGATTCAGGACCAGCGTCGCTTCGTCCAACGCCATGCCGGCAACCTCGCAACCCACTATGAGTATTCGATTTGCAAGAGAACGCCCGGGCGCGAGTATACCACGGTCGCCGCGGGGTCGGAAGCCCGTCATGCATCGAGCGTTCGCCGTCCGAGGTGGGTTGAATCCCACGCCCTCCGATCTATAATCTTCAGTTTGTACCGTTCCCGCCCCGAGTCTCGGCGGAGCCCGATTCGCCAGCGTCACCCGGCGGACAGGCACACGAGATTTCGCACGGCGGCCACGGATGGATTTCGTTCGCGTCGCATTCGACCGGTGGGCGGTTGCGGAGCGCCGCGAACGACATACCCGAGGGAGGGATTGTCATGGATGCGCGCGCGAACCGAGACGACTCGATGCTGCCGATTCGATCCGCCATCACCCGACCCGCGAGTTGCCGCCGATGGGCCGCGAACGAACTCGGACGACTCCTCACGGCGTGGTCCTTCGTCGCGCTCGTCGCGTTGACTTCCGCCGGTTGCGCGTCTCTCGAGAGCGCCACGGGTCAAGATGTAGGAAGCCCCGATTCCGTTCACTTGTTCACGCGCCAATTCGACGACATCCCGGTGCCCTACGGGTTCCGAATCCAAGAAAACCGGAACGAATCGCTCATCTACGACGCGCACGGCATGCGGATCGGCCAGCTCGTGTACCGCGCCGCGCGAGAGTCGGTCCCCGAGGTCGTCGGTTTCTACCGCGATCAAATGCCGAAGTACCACGGATGGTCGCCTCGACCGGATGCGGGCTCGGCGGCCGGTGGAACTCAGGTGCGATTCGCCAAGAACGAAACCTCATGCAACGTAAGAGTTTACTCGAAAGACATTTACACTTACATCGAAGTCAAGGTGGACAAGATTCATGAATCCTGAGACCGTCCTTCCGGACGCACGCGAGTCCGCGGCGCCCTCCAATCCACTCGAGCGACTGCTCCGAAACCGGATGATCCTGTTCGGGGCAATCGGCGTCGTGGTCGTGATCCTCGTCGCCTACGCCGGGATGGCTGCGGTCAAGAACGCGAAGCGAAAAGAAGACGATCGAGCTTGGGCCGCTTACCACCGCGGCTTCGAGCAACTCGTGACTCAAGCTCAGAACGACGGCGTGTTCTTTCCTGCCGGTACTTCGGAGTTTCATCAGGCGCTCGACGCCGAGTTCCAGGTGCGCGTCTTGAATGATGTCGCGCAGGAAGTCCGCGACACGTCTGCCGAGCCGACGACGCTCTTCTACCTTGCCAACGCCTATCTCGCCGGCAGGAAGATCGACCTCGCCGAACGAACGCTCGACGATCTCGTCAATCGGTACCCCGACCACTACCTCACCAATGCGTCGGTCTCGTATCTCGATGTCACCCTGTGCGACCAACTGCGCAGCGCCATCGAACGAGAGAAGACGTTCCTGAGCGAGAACCCGAACTTCCTCCAGGGCGTCGCGCCCGAGGAAGACAGCGGTGAGGGGGCCTCCGAGGACGGAAGCGGAGCTGCCGACGAGAACGCGGACGACGCGAGCAACGACCCGAAGGACGACTCCGAAGACGACTGACACCAAAAGCTAAGTCGCTTCTGAAAAACGACTTCCGGCCAT
>JAUIME010000589.1 GCA_030433195.1 bacterium | reverse complement strand
AGAATCGCCGCTGTGACGAAGCGTCCCGAGAGCGTCATCGGCATGCACTTCATGAATCCGGTGCCCGTGATGAAGCTCGTCGAGGTGATTCGCGGCACGCGCACGTCCGACGCGACGACGCAGACCGTGCTCGAGCTGTCGCGCGAGATCGGCAAGGTGCCCGTCGAGGTCAACGACTACCCCGGTTTCATCTCGAACCGGTTGCTCATGCCGATGATCAACGAAGCGGCGTACTCGCTCATGGAAGGCGTCGCGACGAAGGAAGCGATCGACGAGATCATGAAGCTCGGCATGGCGCATCCGATGGGTCCGCTGACGCTCGCCGATCTCATCGGGCTCGACACGTGCCTGTCGATCATGGAAGTGCTGCACGACGGCTTCGGCGATTCGAAGTACCGCCCGTGCCCGTTGCTGCGCAACCTCGTGCTCGCGGGCGATCTCGGCCGCAAGACGGGACGCGGCTTCTACGACTATTCTTGAACCGAACGAACGAAACCGAATCCGGGGCGAACGGCGCGAGCCGCGGCCCCGACGATCGCGAGTAATCGATGACGAACACTCCGCATCCGAGTGACGCCGACGGCGTCGCCATCGCAGACGGGGGAACCCCGATGAACTTCGATCTGACCGACGAGTTGCGTCGCGTGCGTGACGAAGCGCGCGCGTTCGCCGACAACGAAGTCGCTCCGCACGCGTCACGCCTCGAGCGCAACGACGAGTATCCGCGCGAGATCATCGCCAAGGCCGCCGAGCGCGGCTACCTCGGCATGCTGATCCCGAAGGAGTTCGGCGGGCGCGAGCTCGGCAACATGGCGTTGACGCTGCTGCTCGTCGAGCTGAACCGCGCGTGCGCGTCGACGGGCGTCACGGTGTCGGTGCACAACTCGCTCGCGACGGCGCCGCTCATCAAGTTCGGCACCGACGATCAGAAGCAGCGCTACCTGCCGAAGCTCGCCTCGGGCGAGATGCTCGGCGCCTATGCGCTCACCGAACCGCACTGCGGATCGGACGCGGCCGCGCTCTCGTGCTTCGCCGAGAAAGATGGCGACCACTACGTGCTGAACGGCGTCAAGTCGTGGATCACGCAGGGGAACGAAGCCGACTTCATGGTCGTCTACGCGCGCACCGACAAGGAATCGAAGACGAAGGGCATCACGTGCTTTCTCGTCGAAACGGCGACGCCGGGTTTCTCGGCCGCCAAGAAGGAAGACAAGCTCGGCATCCGCGCGTCGCCGACCGTCGAGGTTTCGTTCGACAACTGCCGCGTGCCGGCCGCGAACGTGCTCGGCGAAGTAAACAAGGGCTTCCCGATCGCGATGAACACGCTCGACGGCGGACGCATCGGCATCGCGTCGCAGTCGCTCGGCATCGCCGAGGCGTGCCTGAACGCGGCGGTCGCGTATGCGAAGGAGCACACGCGCGGCGGTCGACCGCTCGCGAAGTCGCAGGCCGTGCAGCAGTCGCTCGCCGAAATGGCCACACGCATCGACGCGGCGCGCTTTCTCACGTACCGCGCGTCGATCACGCGCGACCGCGGCGAGACGCACACGATCGAAGCGTCGAAGGCGAAGCTCTACGCGTCGCGCACCGCGAACTACTGCGCGCAAGAAGCGATGCAGATCTTCGGCGGTGACGGCTACCTGCGCGACCACGCGATGGAGCGCTACTACCGCGACGCGCGCATCACCGAGATCTACGAAGGTACGACCGAGATCCAGCGCCTCGTGATCGCACGAAGCCTGCTGGCCTAGACCGCCGAGGATCGAACGAATGAACGACGACGGATCCGTCACGATGCGACCGGTCGCCGCCCCGCGCAGACGCTCGGGCGGCTTCTGGTTCTTGGCGTTCGTGTTCGGCACGATCGGCATCGTGATGCTGTTCTTGATACTCGGCATCCTCGGGATGATCGGCACGGTGCTCATGCCGGGTGGCGTGTCGGGCGAGCTCGAAGAAGTGCTCGTCGAAGGCGAGTGGGGCTCGGGCGACAAGCTGCTGCAGGTCGCGGTCACGGGCATGATCATGGACGGCGGCGGCGGCCTGTTCGGCGACGCGGTCACCACACCCGGCGGCGTGCGACGCGTGCTCGAACGCGCGCGTGAAGACGACTCGATCCGCGGCGTGCTGCTCGTCGTCAACTCGCCGGGTGGCGGCGTCACCGCGAGCGACACGATCCTCGACGAGTTGAAGCGCTTCAAGAGCGAGACCGATCTGCCGATCGTCGCGTACTTCCAGGATCTCGCGGCGTCGGGCGGTTACTACGTCGCGATGGCCGCCGACGAGATCCACGCGCATCCGACGAACATCACGGGCAGCATCGGCGTGATCCTGCGCATGCTGAACTACCGCGGCCTCTACGAGAAGCTCGGCCTTTCCGAGACGACGATCCTCTCCGAGGACACGCCGTTCAAGGACATGGGCTCGCCGACGCGCGAGATGGAACCGGCCGAGCGCGCGCAGTTCGAAGCGATCATCCAAGAGATGTACGAGCGCTTCGTCGACGTGGTCGACGCGGGCCGCCCGAACCTCGATCGCGAACGCGTCGAGGCCGTCGCCAACGGTTCGATCTACAGCGCGGGGCAGGCGCTCGAGAACGGACTCGTCGACGCGCTCGGATATCGCCACCAAGCGCTCGCGGCATTGCGCACGCGCGCCGGAGTCGACGAAGGCACCCCGGTCGTCGCGTACGAACCGCCGCTGTCGCTGCTCGAAACGATGCTCATGAAAGTGAACCCCGGCGCGCGCACGCACGAGCGCGTCGCCGCTACGGTGACCGAACGGCTGCTGCCGTCGGGATCCGGATTGCTCTACCTCTGGCCGGGTTTCGACCGGTCCTGACCTTCAGGAGAGACATGCCATGCAAGCCACCGATTACGGCTTGAGCGAAGAACAGCAGATGATCCAGGACACGGTGCGCAAGTTCGCCACCGACGAAGTCGAGGGCGGCGCGATCGACCGCGACGGTGCCGAGGAGTATCCGACGGCGCTCGTCGATCAGTTGGCCGAGCTCGCATTGTTCGGGATCCCCGTCCCCGAGGAGCTCGGCGGCGCGGGCCTCGACACGATGTCCTACATCGTCGCGATCGAAGAGCTCGCGCGCGCGGACGGTGCGCTCGCGCTGATCCTGATCGGGCACGTGTCGCTCGGTCTCGCGCCGATCCTCGAGTTCGGCAGCAACGCGCAGAAGGAGGCGTGGGTCGGCATGCTCGCGATGGGCGAGACGCTCGCGAGCCTCGGTCTGCCGGGTCCGATCTCGTCCGAATCGAACGACACGCAGATCTTCGCCGAGCGCGACGGCGACGCGTGGGTGCTGCGCGGCAGTCCGCTCTACGTCACGAGCGGCGGCCGCTGCGGACTGTTCCTCGTGCCCGCCGTCACGAATGCCGACGCGGGGCGCGAGAGCATTTCGATCTTCCTCGTGCCCGCCGACGCCGACGGCCTGACGCTGAGCGACACGAAGTCGACGCTCGGTTGCCGATCGGCCGACACGCGCGCGATCACGCTCGACGGCGTCCGCATGACTGCCGACGACATCCTCGGCAGCGAAGGCCAGGGGCTCGAGATCCACGACAAGGTCATGGACACCGCGCGCATGGCGTTCGGCGCGATGGGCGTCGGGATCGCGCAGGGCGCGCTCTCGAAGTCGGTCCCCTACTCCGACGAGCGCAAGGCGTTCGACAAGCCGCTGCACCGCTTCGACGCGATCGCCAAGCGTCTCGCGAACATCGCGATGGACACGCACGCGGCGCGGCTCATGGTTTACCACGCCGCGCGACGCTTCGATGCGGGCGCGGAT
>JAUIME010000588.1 GCA_030433195.1 bacterium | reverse complement strand
GAGCCGACGCGTTTCGGCGGGCGGTCGGAGAACTTCACGAAACACCGGTCGAAGCCGAAATCCCGGTACAGGCCGAGGATGAAGTCACACACCATCTTCGACTCGGACATGATCTGGTCGGGGGTGCAGAAGATGTGGGCGTCGTCCTGGCAGAAGGCGCGCACGCGCATGAGACCGTGCAGCGCGCCCGAGGGCTCGTAACGGTGCACACGGCCGAACTCCGCCACCCGCATGGGCAGATCCCGGTAGCTCTTGATGCCCTGGTTGAAGATCTGCACGTGGCCCGGGCAGTTCATGGGCTTGAGCGCGAACACCCGGCCGTCCTCGGTCTCGGTGGTGAACATGTGCTCGTGGAAGGTCTCCCAGTGCCCGGACGCCTCCCACAACCCGCGATCCATGACCTGGGGCGTGTTCACCTCCAGGTAGCCGATCGCGGCCTGCGCGTCGCGCATGTAGTTCTCGAGCTGGCGGAAGAAGGTCCAGCCCTTCGGGTGCCAGAACACCGCGCGCAAGATCGTCGACAAGTTCCTGCCAAGAGGTCTGCTCATCGTCGAGTGCCGGGGCGCGGACGGCCAGCCCGTCTACGACTCCGAAGGCATGTACCAGTACTTCACGAGTGACGACCTCTACCACGACGAAGTGCCGATGGTCGTTCTCGTGAACAAGGGAAGCGCGAGCGCCTCGGAGATCGTCGCCGGGTGCCTCAAAGAACACGGCCGCGCCACGATCGTCGGCACGCGGACCTACGGAAAGGGCAGCGTGCAAAACATGTTCTCGATCCGCAGCCGCCCCGACGAGCCCCACACCGACGAACCGCGCGAGAACGGCCTTTGGGACGAGGGCGAGCGCTACGAAGACGAGAACGGAAACGGCCGATTCGACTACGGCGAGCCGTGGACCGACATCGCCCGCCGCAACCGCCGTTGGGACGCGGGCGAGACCTTCGAAGACCTCGACGGAAACGGGCGTCGCGACGACGGTGAGCCGTTCACCGACGAGAACTCGAACGGCCGCTACGACGGCCCGGAGCGCTACGACGACTTGAACCACAACGGCAAGTGGGATCGCGGTCCGCACATGAAGGTGACGATCGCGCGATACTACCTGCCGAACGGAATCAGCATCCACAAGGAAGTCGATCGCGAAGGACGCGTCACGCACGAAGGCGGCGTCATTCCCGATGTCGTCCAGAAGACGCGCGACACGCCGCTGTGGATCCTCGAGGAACTCGATGCACTCTCCGAAGACGATCGCGTGAAGGCGTTCGTCGACACCCAGCTCCGCGAGCACCAAGCGACGAGCATCGAACTCGCGACACACGACGGATTCGATGGATCCCGCTACACCGAGTTTCGGACGTTCTACGAATCGCTCGACACGCGCGTGCCCGAAGACGAGATCCGTCGGCTGGTTCGAGCGCTCGTGCGGCGAAAGGTGCAGGACGTCATCGGCCGCGAGCTGATCGACGACGTGCAAGAAGACCTGCAGCTCCAGCGCGCGATCGCCGTGCTCGCCGAGCAAATCGGACTCGACCTCGGCACGATCCCCCGCTTCGCTCACATCGACGGACGGTTCGAGAACCGCGCGGCCAATGCCGGGGATGCCCCCGACCGCGACACGTCGCCGAAGTAGACGCAAGCCGTGCATTCCATCGAGGAACGAACGGGGGCGTGAACGGTCTAGGCGTGAATCGTCGCAGTGTGAACCGTCTAGGCGTGAACCGTCGCAGTGTGAACCGCAGCCGACGAATCAGTCGGCGCCGTTCTCCCACGTGAGCGCGATGTCGAGGTCTTCCTCGAACGCGGTCGAGAAGTCGAAACCGTCGCGGAAGTCCTCGCGCGTGTCGGTCTCCTGCTTGTTCAGCAGTTGATGGTCCACGAGGTTGAAGACGATCTCGCCGAAGTCTTCGGTGCGGTGGACGCCCCACGACTCGAAGACGGCGCGCGCGAGAAGCCCGAACTCGTTTTGCGCGAGCTCGCGGATGCCCTCGAGGAGCTCCCTCCCCGTGATGTGCTTTTCGGTGCCGCTTCGGTGCTGGCGGCCCTCACCGCGGATCGTCTCGTCGAGCGCCCGCAGCACGAAGTCGTACGCCTCACGCTTGTAGCGCGGGTCACCCTTCGTGATCTCAGCGATCTTGCGATAGAATTCCGAGTGCAACGCTCGTGCTCGCTTTCTCGATCGGCAGGCCCGTGTGCGGCAATCTCGCGGATCGGATCGAGTCGGCGCCCGATCCGGACCTCCTTCGGACCATTGTACTTTCGGCGCGATCGAAGCGAATCTTTCCCTCCATTTCGCGCCGGACTCGGTCATTTCGAGGCGGCTGCGGGTCTCAGGCAGGCGTCGAGGTCGAGCGCCATCGTCTCGAGCAGGAGATCGATGTGACCGTTGCGATTCAGCGCCTCGAGCGCCGCGAATATGACGGCCAGGAAGCGATCGGCGCCCTCGGGTCCGATGCCCATCGCGACGGCCCTCAACGGCCCCGCCTGGTCCGCGTGGTAAAGGCGCGCGTCGTCGCTGCCGCTCGCGAGCACCAGCAGATCGCGCCCCGCCAGCGCGAGGAGCTGCAGGGCTGTGCGCACGCGAGCGCGCACCTCAGGGTTGCCGGAAGCCGACTTGCGGCAGGTTTCCGAGAGAAACGCCGCCGCATCGAGATCGAAGCCGGCGCCGCTGTGAATCCTGCGTAGCAGCGCGAGCCGAGCGTCGCCCCATGCTTCGTCCGCGAATCGGATCGCTCGCCCGATCGATCCTTCCGAGCACGCCGCGAGCCACGACGCTTCCGCCGCGTCGACGCCGTGACGCTCCATGAGCCATCGCTCGACCTCGTCGATTTCAATCGGCCGAAACGTGACGGGTTGGCAGCGCGACACGATCGTCGTCGGAAGGCCTTGTATGCGATCGGCGACCAGGATCAGTACGGATCCCTCGGGCGGCTCTTCGAGCGTCTTGAGCAGCGCGTTCGCGGCCGATTCCGTCAGTCGATGCGCCTCGTCGAGCAGAAAGACGCGGCGGGAGCCTTCGAACGGGCGGCGTGCGATCTCCGCCTCGAGCTCGCGCACACGATCGACGCCGACGGTGTCCGCCCCCTCCTCGCAAGAGAAAACGATGACGTCGGGATGAGTGTCGTGCGCGATGCGGCGCAGCAACGCATCGGACTCGTCGACCTCGCTCCCGCGCAAGACGGCCGCGGCGAATCGCAGCGCGAGCGTGCGCTTCCCGATGCCCTCCGGGCCGCAGAACAGGTATGCGTGCGCAACGCGATCGTCACGCAGCGCGGTGCGCAGAATCCGCTTCGGAATCTCGTGCCCCGAGATGGCGTCGAACGACATCGGTCGGTTCCCTTCTCCACACAAGACGCATCACGCCACGATGCGATGCGCTACGGCCGAATGCGGTACCGGTCCGGCTAGGGAGCCGGCCGGCGTCCGCCCTGCGCGACTTCGTGCCCGGCATGAACGATCATCCGGTCGATCGCGTCACCGACCGCGTTCGAAACGTCTTCGACGGGCCGCGACGCGTCGATCGTCTCGACGAGGTCCGGCCACTCCGCCGCCATGCTGCGGTAGTTCTCGTAGACGCGCCGGTGGAACTCGGCCCCGAGCGCTTCCATCCGATCGCGGGCCCCTTCGAGTCGCGACAAGCCGACGTCGGGATCCACGTCGAGAAACAGCACACGATCCGGCTGCACACGCGGCGCGATCGTACGCCAGATGCTGCGGATCTGCTCGCCCGAGACGTCGCCGTGCGCACTCTGGTACGCGATCGTCGAGTAGATGAACCGCTCGCAAACGACCGCGGCGCCGCGCGCG
>JAUIME010000587.1 GCA_030433195.1 bacterium | reverse complement strand
CGCGATGCCGGCGCCTCGTACTTCGATCTCACGGAGGACGTCGAGGTCACCAAAGAAGTCGCGCGGCTCGCGGAAGGTGCGGAGTCGGCGTTCGTTCCCCAGTGCGGTCTCGCGCCGGGATTCATCAGTATCGTCGCGAACGACCTCATGCAGCGTTTCGACGAGATCGACACGGTCAAGATGCGTGTCGGCGCGTTGCCGGAGAATCCGAGCAACGTGCTCAAGTACTCGCTCACGTGGTCGACCGAGGGGCTGATCAACGAGTACGGGAATCTCTGCTACGGGCTCGCGGACGGAAAGCTCATCGCGATGCAGCCGCTCGAGGGCCTCGAGACGATCCAGATCGACGGCTGCGACTACGAGGCGTTCAACACGTCGGGCGGGCTCGGGAGCCTTGCGGAGTCGTACGACGGCCGTGTGCGGAACATGACGTACAAGACGATGCGTTATCCGGGGCACTGCGCTCTGATGCGCGTTCTGATGAACGACCTCAAGCTCAACCACGACCGCGAGACGCTCAAGCGGATCCTCGAATCCGCGGTCCCGCGAACCGACCAAGACGTGGTCATCGTCTTCGCGTCGGTGGTGGGGCGGAAGGACGGCGCTCTGTACGAGGCGAATGACGTTCGCAAGGTCTACCCGGCTGAAATCGGTGGCAAGACGTGGTCGGCCATCCAGGTCACGACGGCATCGGGGATCTGCGCGATCGTCGATCTCGTCCTCACCGAGGCGGGCGAGTACCGCGGGCTCGTGCTTCAGGAGCAGTTCTCGCTGCACCGATTCCTCGACAATCGCTTCGGGCGGTATTACGAGAGATCCTGAGAGCGCGACCGGCCCCGGCCTCGTCAACCCGGGCGAGTCCGGCCAAGACCGGAACTTTTTTGGCGCGCGAGCTTTCTGTTAGCGTCCAGGTCGTTTGTAGGAAAGGACTTCTGTCGTGCGACAAAAAGTCCGTCCACGGGGCGCCCGCATCGCTTGACGAAGTGCCGCTCCCGTGCGACAAATCCGGTGCCTTCCGCATGTTCCCGGTCGGAGGGCGGGGGAACCCGACGCTCGAGGCGGCCGTCTTCCGGCTTCTCGTGGCGCGGAATTCCCGGGAGGATCAGGCCGGCGGTCGAACACCAGGGGTTCCCGCCTCACGTGCAGTGCTGTTTTCCCAGGAGGTTCCAATGAGTCGGAATCGCAAGGGATCCATCGTTACTTTCGTCGCGCTCGGCGCGGTCGTCCTCTCGATCTTCACGATGACGCCGGTGAGGCGAGTCGATGCCGGTACGCCGGCTCCGCCGCTGACCATCGACCGAGTCGACCTCGCGCGGTGGCTGCAGGGTCGGAGGTCGTTCGTGCATGTCTTCCGCGGAACGAACGCGACGGACATCTTCGTCGGGACACCCGGGTCGGACGTCATGTTCGGGCTGGGCGGATCGGACCGGATGGGTGGCGGCTTGGGAGCGGACTTGATGGTCGGCGGCAGCGGCCTCGACATCATGACGGGGAACAACGGCAACGACGTCATGTACGGAGATGCCGGCAACGACAAGATGGACGGTGACAGCGGCGCGGACATCATCGTCGCCGGCACCGGGCAAGACAAAGTCGAAGGACTCGCGGCACCGGATTACATCCGCGGCGGAGCCGACGACGACGACATCAACGGCGGACTCGGCGGCGACACGATCTTCGGAGAAGAGGGCGACGACGAAATCCTCGGCCGTTGGGACGACGACATGATCGATGGCGGTTCCGGAGACGATTTCCTGAGTCCGGGATCGGGCCGAAACGACCTTTACGGTGGGTCGGGCTCCGATCGCTTCTTCTACGACATTTTCGACGACCGTCAGAACGGTGCCGTCGACATCATCCACGACTTCGTTCGCGGCGAAGACAAGTTCCGAATCAATTCGCAGGTCATCGGAACGATCGCTCGAATCGAAGAAGATGGAGAACGCCGCACGGAGATCCTGGTCTCCGATCCGGGGGGCAACAACACGCGCATGATCATCGTGATGAGTGGTTTCGTCAACGCGACCGACGTCGAGTACTACTGATCGATCACGACTGACCATCACGGCGACTGACCATCACGTTGCCTAGCGCGCGAGGATGATCCCGCGAAGTCGACGCGTCGCGTGAAACCCGGCGCGCGAAGTCCATCGCGCGAGATCTCCCTGGGACGATGGCCCAGCCGTCGGCGCGCGCCGTCTCGTCGGCAGACTTCCGTTCCCGACCACGGAGCACCCGCGCGCGCCTTCCTCGTGCACGGGTCCGCGCATCGTCCGCATTCAGCGACCCGACTCGATCTCGACCTGCGATCGCCCGAAGACCCGAAAAATTTTTCCTCAAGAAACGCGGGGGAAGGGCCGATATCCACCATCGATGGTGCGTCTCTCCCTAGAGGGCGAGACGTCGGATTCCGACGCGATGCCGGCCGTTGGCGGGTCGATCGCCTCGGTCGAGGTATGCAGCCCAATGGGCGCGTACGAGGGGTTCCAAGAGGAGACGGGTGATGACGTTCAAACGAATCGCGTTCGTGCTCGCGGTTTGCACCGCGATCAGCTTCACGACGGGTTGGACCGGCGCTGGCGAAGCGTGGGCCAAGGACAAGGACAACAGCGCGACCCCGGTCGAGTCGTCGTCGTCGGATGACGTCGTTTCGATCGAGGCGAGCACCGAAGCCGAACCCGTGCAGCCGGCGTTCACGCTCGGCAGGATTCCGGTTACCTCGGCGTACGCGCCGGCTTCGTCGGATGCGCACTCGGAAGCGGCGTTGCAAATCGGTTCGAAGTATCCGATCACGTTCTCGGGGATGCTGAAGGCCGACGCCATCTGGGGTGACGGCCGTGTCAACAGCAACGACAACCCGATGTTCGCGATCGCGGATCCGGGCGGCGACGAGTTCTTCGACATGACCGTGCAGCACTCCCAACTCGCTGCGGATTGGGACGGTCCGGAGATTCTCTACGACGGTAAGGTCGACGCGCGCGTCGAACTCGACTTCCGCTCGCTCTCGCAAGATCCCGTCAACGGGAAGTGGAACAACTCGCGCATCAGCGTGCGCCAGCTCTACGTCAACATGAGCTTCGACAGCTGGAGCTTCCTGGCGGGGCAGGCCTGGGACATCTTCTCGCCGCTCAACACCGACTCGCTCAACAACAACGGAAACTACTGGTTCGGGGGTAACGCCGGTTTCCGCCGTCCGCAGTTCCGACTGCAGAAGTGGTTCGACGTTTCGGACGAGCAGCGCCTCATGACGAAGTTCAGCGTCAACGCGAACATCGGCGCGCCGGATCCGAACGGCAACGCGTTCAACACGGGCGAAGACTCCGGCAAGCCGAATCTTCAGGCTGCCGTTCAGTACTCGCTCCCGTTCCTCACCGAACGACCGATGACCATCGGCGTCTCGGGGCTCCTGGGTGAAGACGAAGCCGACGGCATCGACGGCGACATCTCGCAGAGCGGTTACGGTTTCGACATCACGCTCCCGATCACGGAGCAGGTGTCGTTCAAGGGGGAATGGGCGCACGGCGAGAACACCGCCAGCTTCCTCCTCGGTGGCGGCTTCGACGCCACGGGTGACGAGATCGAGACCAACGCGGGTTGGGGGCAGGTCAGCATCGACGCGACCGAAGAGCTGCAGTTCAACCTCATCGCCGGTCAGGAACGTCTTTCGTCGGCCGGCGCCGGTTCGCGCGATCGCAACACCGTCTACGGCGCGAACGTGAAGTACTCGCTCCACGAAGACGTCTTGGTCGGCGCCGAATTCCAGCGCCTCGACACCGAGTACAACGGCGCCTCGGACGAAGAAGTCAACCTC
>JAUIME010000586.1 GCA_030433195.1 bacterium | reverse complement strand
GACTCGCTCGACGAGGGCGTCGTTCACGATCGGGTCCAAGCGGTTGACGCGGGCGTCCTGGATTCCACGCAGCGTGTTCCGACGGACGACCACGTTGTCGTCTTCGATCGCGCGCACGAGTGCGGGCGCGGCGAGCTCGCCGCGCACGAGTGCGGGCGCGGCGAGCTCGCCGACTCGCGACAGATAGACGAGCGCCGTGGCGGATCCGACGGACCGAAAGACGTTCCCCCCACGGATCGCGTCTTCGAGCTGCGGGACGACGAGATCGCCGAACCAACTCAGCTCCTTGCGCGCCTGCTCGCGAACTTCCTCGGACGGATCCCCGAGTTGCTCGATGAGGTGCGCCGTCTGACCGTCCACGCCAGACGAGGTGTCCTTGGTTTGCGACGTCAGCGTCGCGCGATCGGGGAAACGCTGCGCGAGCGTCGCTTCGCTCGCCTTCGCGTCTTCGAGCCGGCCGAGGCGCCGTTGGCACGAGATCATACGGACGCGGGCGCGGTACTCGACGTCGCTCGGCGTCGCGGAGGCGCTTGCGATCTGGCGATACAGATCGATCGCGGCGGCGAGGTCGCCGTCGACGCTTTCGACGAACACCGCTTTCGCATAGGCCTTCGCGGGGTCCTTCGCGACGTCGTCGTTCGCGAAGACGGGTGCGGGCGCCATCAGGACGAGGATCCCGATTCCGATCGCGGTCACGGTCGATCGCATCGTCAGTCTCCATTCGTTGGGTTGCATCGTTGCCTCCTGTCGCTCTGCGGCTACGGTTCGGTGTTCGCGACATCGCGAACGTCTACCTGAACCGTACCGCCGCGACGTGTCTCGCTTGTCACGGCGCGGACAACTCGACGTCAACTCGGCGTCGTTTCCTTGCGGCCCGTTTCGTGGACGAACTTGTATCCCGCGCCGTGCACGGTGAGGATGTAGCGCGGCTTGTCGGGATCGGGTTCGATCTTCTGGCGGAGCTTCAAGACGTGCGTGTCGACCGTACGCGTCGTCGGGAACGTCTCGTAGCCCCACACCGAGTCGAGGAAATCGCGGCGACTGATCACCTTCCCGACGCTCTCGAAGAAGAGCCGCAGCATGCCGACTTCCTTGGGCGAGAGATCGAAGCGAGCGTCTTTGCGCTCGACGACGTGTGCCGCGAGGTCGACGGTCGCCCCGCCGACTCGCACGCGGTCGTCCGATGCACTCCGAGTATCGGTCGCCGTCGCACCACCGCGCGGCTTCAGCCGCAGCCGGATCCGCGCGATGAGCTCGCGGAGGCTGAACGGCTTCACGACATAGTCGTCGCCGCCGAGCTCGAGCCCGCGCACGCGGTCGAGCTCTTCGCCGAGCGCCGTCAGCAAGATCACGGGAACCTCGCAGCCCTCGGCACGGAGCGCCTTGAGAACGTCGAATCCCGTCATCTCGGGCATCATCACGTCGAGCAGTACGAGGTCGCAATCGCCGCGCCGCGCGCGTTCGAGGCCCGCGCGGCCATCGGCGGCCTCGACGACGTCGTAGCCCTCGAGCTCGAGGACGTCGACCAATCCGGAGCGCATCGTGTCGTCGTCTTCGACGATGAGAATTCGGGATCGGGGATCGGTCATGTCGGCAGGCCTCTCGGGATCTCGCGCTGCATGCGCTCGACGGCAGTGCCGGGAGACGATTCCGCCGGCAGCCGCACTGCGAATCGACTGCCCTCGCCCGGGCGACTCTCGACGTCGATCGAACCGCCGTGGGCGTCGACGAAGTGCTTGGCGATCGTGAGACCGAGCCCGACGCCGCCGACACCTCGCGTCATGTCGTCGCGACCGCGTTGGAACAGATCGAAGATCCGCTCGCGATCTTCGGGCGCGATCCCGGGACCCTCGTCTTCGACGGTGAGGACCACGCGCGTCGTCCCGCCGATTGCAGAATCCACGGGCGAACCGTTCGAATCGGGCATGGCGCCGCGAGTCGTTTGATCGATCTCGACCCCGAGGCGAACGCGAATCGGCGCATCGTCGGCCGAATACTTCCGGGCGTTGTCGAGGAGATTCCACAGCACCTGCGCGAGCGCGTCGCGGTCGGCAAGGACGCGCGGCAAGCCGTCGGGCGCCGCGTTCTCGATGCGGACGCGCTTCGCGGCGGCATCGGCGTCGAAGCTCGTAACGGTCTCGGCAACGAGCTCGTCGATCGCGACCGAACGCTTGTCGAGCTGCAGCTCGTCGCGCTCGATGCGGGCGTAGCCGAGCACGCGCTCGATCAAGCGCGTGAGCCGCTCGGACTCACGCACGATGACCTTCTGGTATTGATCTCGTTTGGCGTCGTCGGCGACGCGCCCGTCTCGCAGCATCTCGCCGAACAAGCGGATCGACGCGAGCGGAGTCTTGAGCTCGTGCGACACGCGCGCCACGAACTCGGACTTCATGCGCGACACTTCCATCTCGCGGCGAACGGTCCGCACGAGCATCCACGAACCGACACCCACGACACACGCGAGCAGCGCGAGCGCGCCCGCGATCCAAATCCAACGCGCGCTCCCGGCGCGCGCCCCGAATGCGTCGCGCGGCACCGACACGCGCAGCATCGCGTACTCACCCGGCATCGGGGCGCTGACACGATCAGGCGCCGGCGCAGCGGTGGCCGCGGTCGCGACGATCCACTCTTCGCGAACATCGTCGCCCGCTTCGAACAGCCCCGCGTTCGCGGGGACGATCGTGAGCAACCCGCCCGCGATGCGTCTGTCATTCTCGCGCGAGAGCCACAGAAGCTTCGGTGAGTCGCCCGAACCGTCGACGACGAATCGCTGACGTTCGGATGCCGGCGACCACGCCCGAATCCGCGGGCGAACATGTTCCTGCAACATCGCGTCGAGCTCGATTCGATGGCGTGCTCGCTCGATGCGATCCTCGAGTCGGTGGCGAAGATCCGCCCCATCGTCGTCGCCGAGCCGTTCTGCCAATCGATTCGCGAACGTCACGACGATCGCGGGATCGAGATCGCTGCGCGGCGCGCTCGTATCGAGGAATCGCTGCGCCAACTCGATGGTGTCGTCGCGCGTCTTCGCGAGACGCCACCGAGCGATCCAATCGATCGGGTAGCCGCCCGGTCCGATGCCGATGCCGCCAATCTCACGCGCGGTGACGAGCGCGTCCGTCGGGTCGCCCCCCTCGCGTACGCGACGCGACGCGATCTCGAGCCACGCGCGCGCGATCAAGTTCGGATGAGTGAGGCGCGTGACCACCGTCTCGAGCGAATGCGACGACCCATTCACGTCGAGTGCGAGTCGCAACAAGTCGGATTCCCGAACATTGGGTGGATCGAACGACGGCTCACCGCGATACCACTCCCGAGGGACAATCACCGAACCGTCGGCCTCGAGCAGGAACGAGACGCCCGCATCGCTCGGAGCGACGGACGCGTCACGGTCGGGTTCGGCGCTCGCGTCGCTCGTAGCCTCGGCGGCCGCGTCGAGCAGCGCCTCGCGTGCGGTCACTTCACGCACGCGTAGATCGGCCGCGAGACGGTTCGCGAGGTCACGCACCCGCATCGCGATGCGCTCCCGCTCCTGCGCGCGCGCGAGCCGCCAATCCTGGCGAAGGCCGATCGCGCCCCACGCGCACAGCAACAGACTCGGCAGCAGAATGCCGCCAATCTGGAGCCACATCAGCCTTCGCGCTCGCGTCTCGGGGATCATGACGCCGAATTGTATCCCCGGCCGCCCGGCGAGATGTCACCGAATTGTCAACTCGGTGTGACGGACTCGCACGACACCATTGAGATCACGCCCGAGGCGGCTCTCACTGCCTCATTCCTCGACGAGGAAGATCCGGAGCGGCGTCACTTC
>JAUIME010000585.1 GCA_030433195.1 bacterium | reverse complement strand
ATGAGTTTCAAGTGATCGTGGACATGCCTGAGGGGACAACGTTGGAACGTACCGACGCGGTCGCGAGGCGACTGGGTGTGTATCTGGGAGGACTCTCGGAAGTTCGCGACTACGAAGTGTTCGTCGACGGTGAGTTCCGCGATCTCGTGTTCGATCCCCCGGCCGAGGCGCTCGCGTTCACGGATCCGCTCGTCGCGATGATCGTCGAAGTGCGGCTCGACGATCGAATTCCCTTCAACATCAAGGACGACTGGGTGCTCCACACCGAAGTGATGTACGCGAACGAGGAGCACTATCCGGAGTACTTCTGCTGTCCGGAGTGATCGGGCTCGCGGTTGTCGTCAGCGGCCGGCTCGGCATTCGGCGCGTAGCGAGCGGAAGCCGAACGCGATTTCGCGCTCGCCCGGTCCGAGACCCTCTCGGGCGGGCGAGACGGCTGCGGGGTGACGGAACTCGATGTCGACGGGCGCGCGGCGTTGCCACGTGGTCCCCGACACCGGAATCCGCAGCGGGTCGTTCTCGCGTTCGGTGAAGTTGCCCTCGAAGACGACGTCGCCGTTCACGAGAACCTCGAGCGGTTGTGCGGGAAGGTCGGGCGGGAAGACGGCCGCGATGCATTCGAGCACGAGATCGACGTCGACTTGCGGCGGTAGCGGCGGGGAGTCTTGCGGCGTGCCGAGGCGCAGGCGGCTCTCGGTTCCGATCGTCCAGGTGTGGCGCCGCTCGGGGGCCGACCACCCCGCAACCTGGTAGCCGCGGCCGGTGCCGCTCTGGGTGAAGTGGATCGTCTCACCCAGTCGGTAGGGCGCGGGTTCGAACGGTGCGTCCGGATGGAGCCTCGCGAACAAGAGCGACGCGAACGTCTCGACGAGCGCCACGAGTTCGGCGTCGCCGACGAGCGTCGCGGTGCCCGGAATGCGGAGCACGCGGCGGTCACCCTGCGGGCGTTCGTTCGAGTCGACGCCGAGAGGTTCGCCCTCGGGGACGTGCTCGGTGACGTCGTCGATCGTGCCGTTGAGGGCCTTCGCGAGGAACTCGCCGACGAGCGCGCCGGTTTGCGTGGCGGGAAGTTCGACGATCGCGGTCTCCGACGCCGCCACGATCTGGGTGAGATGGTAGAGCGCATGCGCCGTCTCGAAGCGCGTCGTGCAACCGCGGCAGGGCTCGAGGCGCGGGGCGACGAGCGCGAATCGGCCGAGTTGCCGCGGATCGATCGCGAACGTCGCGAGAGTCTGCGGTACGAACTCGAACGCGAGATTGCGCGCGGTTGCCGCGTCCCACGCTCGTAGCGCGAAGTTGCGCGGCGCGAACGGCTCGAGCAAGACGATGCCCGTACACTTCGTGAGCCCGTTCGCGATCGAGTACGGATACGCGGCGAGCTGGAGCACACGACGGTCCTCGGCGTCGACGAGCTGCGCGAACGCCGACGCGCGAGCGTCGTGCGGTTCACGTACCGCGGACGACAGGTCGAAGGCCTGCTCGCGAATCCACGCGTGATGCTTCGTGTTCACGTCGGGACGACGTTCGTAGCGCACGTCGTCGAGCGCCTCGAGTCCGAGGACGGAGAACAGTCCGTTCACGTAGGCCGCGCCGCCGGTGCCGAGCGCTTCGAGCGGCGTGACGAGATAAGGAATGTCGCGGCGCGTGACGAAGTCGACGGCGTGAGCGATCGCCTCGCGGTATTGCGTGTGGGCGCTCGCGAGACTGCCCTGGGTCGAGTGTCGATTGTGGACCCACGACGCGAGGTTCGCGAGCGGATCGCGTACCGTGAGGAACACGGTGACGGAGCGGCCGGCTCGCGCGGCGACGTCGGCGAAGGCGTCGAGGTCGACGAACTCGCAGAAGCGGGCTCCGACTCCGGCGCGTGCCGAGGCCGGAAGCGAACGCCGCGTCAGCACGAGCGGATGGTCGTTCGCGCGCAGCGTCGCGAGGGCGGCATCGGAATCGCCCACCTCGAGATGACGCCAGACCTCCGCAAGACAGTCCTCGTGCTCGGTCGCATCGGGCGAGCCGCTGATCGCTGGATGCTGCGACAGGGTCGTCGTGAGGACGCGCGTGCCGGTCGACTCGGGGCCGATCACGAGCAGGATGCGCGGTGCGCGACTCGCCGGCTCGGGAATGCCTTCGCTTCGGGATGTCGGATCGTCGTGGGCCATCGTCTCGCGTCTCAGGGCAGGCGGGCCGGGGTTTTCCCTTGGGTGCTGTCGTCTCGGTGGCCGAAAACCGTCGTAGAGCCGCGGACGCCCGGCGAGGGGTTCGGCATTAGACGTATCGAGTCGCTCCGGGTCGGAACTTCAACGAATCCGAGCGTCGTGCGGGATGGATCGGGAGGCTGGCGTGCAACCCTGCGAGATGATCAGCGAAGCCGAAGCGTGCGAGCGCCTGCGCGGCATGCCGTGGCTCGTGTCGCACGGTGGGGTGGCGTCGGAAGCGCTCTGCGCGCATCTCGGCATGACGTATCCGGAGGGGCGCGCGCAGGCGAGTGGCCGACCGATTCGGGGGGCCGTCGCGCACTATCCGTATCCGCTTCCGACGGGGCCGTCGCGCGCGGTGTACGTGTACGGATCGGTCCTCGAGGCGATCCTGTCTCAGCTTCCGCGTCACTACGACAACCCCGCCAAGCTTCACAACGACGAACACTATCCGCGCTTCTACCGCGTCGAAGATCTGCTCGATTTCGACCGCGACGATCCGTTCGGAATCGCGGCGCAGTTCGAAGCGTTCAGCAAGGCGCGTGTCGACTACCCGATTCTGATGGTCCGATACGACGCGCTCGAGGAGACCGTCCCACTCGTGTGCGACTTCCTCGGGATCGAACGTCGTGCGTGGCAGCAGCGGCCGCGCTCGTCGTCGCTCGAGTCGCTCGATCCGGATCTGCGCCTGCGATTGTGGAATCGCTACGGCGAGCTCGCCCGACGCATGGACGCGATGCCTTCGAGCGTTCTCATCGAGCCGAAGCAAGCCAAGCGCAAGGATCCGCGCCCCGAGGCGTCGGCGGCCGATCCGCCGACGGGGTCGGATGCCTCGTTCGACGTTCCTCCGAGTCGAACGTCGGACTCCGAGACGCGCGGACCGGCGCTCCGGATCTCGTCGCACGCGGGATTGCGGGGCGAGTCGGCAGGACGCGTCGAAACACCCGCGGCCTTTGACGCGTCGCGTCGTGGCGCGGGGGTCCCGACCTCGTCCGAGTTGGTCACGTGCTGGTCGGATCTCGTGTATCCGGCCCGTCGACACGGCGACCTTTGGTTCGCTTCGCGGGGCGTCGACATGAGCGGGGTGTCGGCCCGCGTCAAACAGCCTTCCCTGCTCGTTCCCGAGAAGGGCGACGCGTGGTTGTTCTTGAACCTCCGCTACGACTTCACGGCGACCGACGGCTACGGTCTGCTCTGCGGCTTCCGAGTCTGCCCGGAGTCGTTTCGGCCGTTGGATCAGGGACGCGTCATCGAAGTGCCGATCGACTCGATGCCGAGTCGCGAAGGCCGGCTCGGTCCCGAGGACCAGCGCGTGATTCGCGTCGCCGAGAACGAGACCTACCTGACGTACAACATGCAGCTGCGATCCGGTGAGCGTGGCATGTTCTTGTGTCATCTCGAGTCGGGCCGCACGGTTCGTCTGAATCTGCGGGGTCGCGCGATGCAGCGCGTCGAGAAGAACTGGATGCCGTTCGCGTTCGGCAGCGAGCTCCGGTTCGTCTATCGCGTCGATCCGATCACGATTCTGCGGTGCGATCCGAATTCGGGCGACTGCGACGTCGTGTACGACGAGGCCCCCGAAGTCGAGTCGGTGCACGGCCGCGGCGAGGTCGTGCACGGC
>JAUIME010000584.1 GCA_030433195.1 bacterium | reverse complement strand
ATCACCTGCGCGCCGTTGATGAAGTCGCCGTACTGTGCTTCCCAGATCACGAGCCGCTCGGGCGCCTCGACGTTGTAGCCGAACTCGAAGCCGATCGCGGCGTTCTCGGTGAGCGGACTGTTCGCGATCTCGAACGCGGCGCGCGCACTCTCGAGCGATGCGAGCGGCGTGAACTCGTCACCGTTCTCCACGTCGTGGTACACCGCGTGCCGCTGACTGAACGTGCCGCGCTCGACGTCTTCCCCGGTGAACCGAATCGGGATGCCGTCCTCGAGGATCGACCCGAGCGCGAGGCTCTCGGCCTGCGCCCAATCGACCGACGCCGCGTCGTAGTCGTCGAACGTCTTGGCGCGACGCTTCAGCGATCGCACGATCTTCGAGTTGAGGTGGAAGCTGTCGGGCACCTCGAGCAACGCGCGATGCAACGCGACGAGGCGCTCTTGTTCGACGCCCGTCTCGACCGTCGCGATCTTCACGTCTTCGGGAGTTTCGGGGGGCGTCAGGACACAGCGATCGGTGTCGACCGATTCGAGCTCCTTCTCGAGGCGCTCCATCTGCGCGCGTACGAGCGCGGGCAGGTCGTCGTCGCCGTCGCCGGTCTTGCCGAGTTGCTCGGCGTAGCGATGCATCACCGAGGGATGGTCCTTGATGATGGCGTACATGAGCGGCTGTGTGAACGTCGGTTCGTCGCCTTCGTTGTGGCCGTAGCGCCGATACCCGACGAGATCGATCAGGAAGTCCTTGTGGAACTTCGTGCGATACGCGAACGCGAGGCGCGCCGCCTCGATGCACGCTTCGACGTCGTCGGCGTTGACGTGCACGATCGGGATCTTGAAACCCTTGGCGAGGTCGCTCGCGTACATCGTCCCGCACGATTCGCTCGGAAGCGCGGTGTAGCCGAGCTGGTTGTTCGCGATCAGGTGGATCGTGCCGCCCGTCGTGTAGTTCGCGAGCCGCGAGAAGTTGAGCGTCTCGGCGACGACCCCCTGCCCGACGAACGCCGCATCCCCGTGGATGACGATCGGCAGCGTCAGGTCGGGATCGAAGACGGGCTTGCCGGCCAAATCGCAACGCGTACCAGCCGCGCGCGCCATGCCTTCGACGACGGGGTGGATGAACTCGAGGTGACTCGGGTTCGGCGCGAGGCTCACGTGCAGGTCGACCTCTTCGCCACCCTCGATCTTGCGCCTTGCGCCGAGGTGGTACTTCACGTCGCCGGTCCGCGACTCGTCCTCGTGGAAGTACCGGCTCAGCATCGGATCCTTGAACTCGGTGAAGATGTCGCAGTACGGCTTCTGCAGCACGTGCGCGAGCACGTTCAGGCGGCCGCGATGCGCCATGCCGAGGAGCGTGTTGCGCGTTCCCGAGTCGGCGGCGCTGCGGATGACGTCGTCGAGGATCGGCACGAGCATGTCGAGCCCCTCGATCGAGAAGCGCGTCTTGCCCGGAAAGATGCGATGCAGGAACTGCTCGAAGCATTCGACCTCGACGAGCCGCTGCAACAACCGCGTCCGTTGCACGGGCATGGTCGGATGGCGGAACGCGTTCGACTCGATGGCTTCCTGCAGCCAGTCGCGCTCTTGCGGATCGCGGATCTGCCGCCAGTCGAAGCCCGTCGTCCCGCAGTAGCGTTGCCGCAGGTATTCGAACGCTTCGCGCGCGTTGCTCATCCCCGCGGCGATTTCGGGCGCGAGCAGCATCGTGCTCGCGGGCATCGCTTCGAGGTCGGCGAGCGAGAGTCCGTACGACTCGGGCTCGAGCGCGGGATCGCCGGTCCGCGGCCGGCCGAGCGGATCGATGTCGGCCGCGAGATGCCCGAGCATGCGGATCGACCGCGACAGGTGCACCGCCGACGTGAGCCGATCGAGATCCGACTCGCTCGCGCCGAGTCCCATGCCGCCGAAACTCTCGCGCACGGCCGACCCGTCAACGGGCCGACGGAACCGGTGGCGATCGAAGTACGCTCGCGTCGCTTCGTCGACCGAACTCGGGTCTTCGAGGAATCTCTCGTACAGCTCTTCGACGTACCCCGCGTTGGGGCCGGCAAAACCGTTCCAGTCGCTCATCGCATTCGAAGGGATGTCAGTGTTCGCGAAGTTCTCGCGTAAAGGTCGCGGATACCGCCCGATGCGGGCGTTCGAGATGTTGGCGTCATGGTAGCATTCCCCCGGAACGGCGGAAGTTGACCCGCGACGGCCCGAACTCGTCCTGCGAACGGGACTTCCCGGGATTCCGCCGCCGCGGTGGACGTTCGCGCCGCGATAAGAAAGACTGAATCGACAGGGAGCGCACCCCGAAGCCGAGGCCGCGCACCCACCCGCATCCGAAGAGGTGATCCATGCATCCGATCCACCGAGACTCCACTCGATTCCGCGCGCGCCTCGCGCGCTTGTCGACCGCGGCCACCGCCCTCCTCCTCGCGACGTTGGCCACGGCCTGCGGCGACGACGAGAAGGCCGAGCGCGCCAAGACCGAGAGCCGCGAAGCGTTCGAAGCCATCGGCGACTACGCAAAGGACCGGCTCGACGCGTTCTTCACGGCCGCAAGTGACAACTTTGAAAATCTCGACGAAGATCTCGCAGAACTGAAGCAAAACGTCAGCGAACGCGCCGGAAAGGCGCGCGAGGACCTTCAGCCGCTGCTCGAGCGGGCCGAAGCCCAGCGCGCCGTGCTGGCCGAAAAGGTCGAGGAGCTCCAGGCCGCCGGCGAGGACGGCATGGAAAAGCTCCAGCAGGAGGCCCGAGAGGCGTACGAACAATGCGCCGAAGCCGTCGCCCGTCTGCGCGCGCGCGCCGCCGAGGCGCTCGATGACGACGATTCGGGCACGCCGCCCGCCGATCCGGGATCGAGCGACGATCCGGAGCCGCCCGGCGACGACAACCCCTGACGAAGGAATACGAAGGCGGGTCGCGGACGACCGAACACGCCGCGCCCGCCCCGCGTCGAAACCGAGGGCCGGCCGAGTTGCCGGCGGGAGGCATCGCCATGCGAACCGAACCGTCCGTCCCGAATCCCCCGCGCGAGCGAGACGCTTCAACCGGCCCGATCGCGCGCGCGTCGCGGCGCGACTTCTTCCGCACGGCCGCGGCCGCGACGGGCGCGATCGCGTTCGGCGCCCTGCCGCACGGCTGGCTCGACGACGTCGAAGCGTCCGTTCGACAGGCCGAAGACGTCGCGCCCGAAGTTCTCGCGAAGGACGAGCGGTTCTGGTCGCACATCCAGCGCGAGTGGCGGCAGTCGGCGCAGTTCATCAACCTCGAGAGCGGCTACTACACGCCCGCCGCGCGCGAGGTCCTCGATGCGCGCTGCGCGGCGATCCGCAGCATCAACGAGACGCCGTCGTACTACATGCGCCGCCGGCAGCAGCAAGATCGCGAGCGCGCGCGCAAGCTGCTCGCCGAGCTCGCGGGGTGCGATCCCGAAGAGGTCGCGCTCACGCGCAACACGACCGAGTCGCTCAACGTCGTGCTGCAAGGCGTCGAACTGCGGCCCGACGACGAGGTCGTGTTCGCGCTTCGCGAGTATCCGAGCATGCGCGAAGCGCTCGAGCAGCGCGCGGCGCGGTACGGGCTGCGGCTGAAGCCGATCGAGATCCCGCGCGTCCCGAACGATCCCGCCGAGGTCGTCGACGTCTACCGACAGGCGATCGGCCCGAAGACGCGCATGATCCTCGTGTCGCATCTCGTGTTCCTCACGGGGCAGGTCCTGCCGGTGCGCGAGGTCGCCGCGATGGCGCACGAGCGCGGCATCCAGGTCGTCGTCGACGGCGCGCATTCGTTCGCGCACCTCGACTACGCGATTCCCGACCTCGGCGGAGACTACTTCGGCGCGAGCCTGCA
>JAUIME010000583.1 GCA_030433195.1 bacterium | reverse complement strand
GAGCCGGGGATCTTTATCGCTTGGAGAACGGGAAGCGGCGGCGGGCGCCGGTCTGGCCGGACTTCGTTCGCTCGACCATGCGGCTGTCGCGCGTGAGATGACCCGCGTCGCGCAACCGGTCTTCGAGCGCCGGATTGGCCTTGCAGAGAGCGCGGGCGATGCCGAGCAGAACCGCACCCGACTGACCCGTGATTCCGCCCCCGTTCGTACGCGCCACGACGTCGTACTTGCCTTCGCTCTCGGTCGTCTTGAACGCCGCTTCGACGACGACCTGGTGCTGACGGCACGGGAAGAACTCGCGGTAGTCCTTCCGGTTGATCGTGATCGTCCCCGATCCAGGCTTGACCCGAACACGACAAACCGACGACTTCCTTCGTCCGGTCCCGAAATAAACGTCCTTCTCCGCCACGTCGCTATCCTCTTATTTCAGCCATTTCGTCTGGCGATCCGTTGTTCGTCACGCCGAGCCCGTCGGTGCTGCGTTCCGACCTCGGAGCCCGAAGCCGGAAGCTCGCGCTAGGGCTTCCACTCGACGGGATTCTGCGCTTCATGCGGGTGCGAGGGACCCGCGTAGACCTTCAACTTGCGGAGCATCTGCTTGCCCAGTCGGTTCTTGGGGAGCATGCGGCGCACCGCCAATCGCATGACTTCGTCGGGCTTCTTCTCGATCATCGTGCGGAACGGAATGACGCGCCGTCCGCTCGGATACCCCGAATACCGATCGTAGGTCTTCTGCTCGGGCTTACGCCCCGTCAGCCGGACCTTCTCGGCATTGGTGATCACGACGAAATCGCCCGTGTCGACGTGGGGCGTGTAGGTCGGCCGGTGCTTTCCTTGCAGCACCGTCGCCACGGAAGCGGCCAAGCGGCCCAGCACCAGATCGGTCGCGTCGACCACGAGCCACTTCGCTTGGACTTCGCCCGGCTTCGCCACGTACGTCTTGGGCGTCACGTTTGCCATCGTTCTCCCCGCCTTCTTCACGACACCCGCTTCGTTCGCGGTGCCTTCGATTGGTTCTGCCTTCGGTAGGCTCTGATTGTCTTTCCCGACTCCGCGAACGCGCGCGGCCCCACTGCTCGGATCCCGATACGGCTCGGATCCAGATGCTGATCGATCCCGATCAACGGATCTCGCGGGGACCCTCGAGCACCTTCCACGAACGCTTCTTGAACTTCAGCGGATCCCGCTCGGTGAAGTATTCGTCGCCCGGGCGGCTCCATTCGAGCTGCAGACCGCGCTTCTGGTAGAACCGCTTGGTTCCAACGCGGTAGACGACGTCTTCGAGACCCGTGACGGTGATCACGATCTTGTCGGTTTCTTCGTCGAGCTCCCCGAAGATCGCCAGACCGCGCATCGTGTCGCCGTCGGCGAGCGTGTCTTCACGCTCGCGGCTCGTCACGAGCTTGCGATCCCACTTCTTCTCGAGCAGTTCTTCCGCCTTCTTGTGGGTCATCTCGCGATAGGTCTTGTCGGTGTCCGTGTCGAGACGGAAGTGCACCGGCGCGAGAGGAGCATCTTGCCCGCTGTTGTTGGTCAGCGTGTAGGCGAGATACCAGACGGTCTTCGTCTTGCCCGACTTCGTCGTGACGTTGACGGAACCGAACTTGTCGATTTCGAAATCCATGCTCCACGACACGGCAGACGCCGTATCGGAGATCTGGGCCTCACCGGTCGAGGCGAGCCCGAACACCCCGATCGCGAGACCGGCGGTCAGGCACAACGCTGCGGAAAAGCGCTTCATGTCGACGCTCCTTCTTTTCCCTGGCGGCTAATCGTCAGTAACAGCCTTCGGTGAGCGGCCTTCGGTCGCCAGCAACGCCTGCGGGGGCCCCGCTGGACGATTCGGGCTCGGCCGGGATGCAAAAGCCGGGAATATATCACGCACAGAGAGCCTGCCGCAAGCCAAAATCGCGGCGGGGATTCCCTTTACAGCGTCTCGGCCCGGCGATGTCTCAACGCGACAAGCTCGACCCCGCGATCGCCAATGCGGCTCCCCCACTCGTGACGACGGCGTGCCTTCCGCCGACGGCCGGCATCGCCGCGCTCAGTCGCTCTGCAGCACTCGGAACTCCTCGATCGGGGAGTCTTCCCCGACGTAGAATTCCTCGCCCTCGGCCAGGTCGTCGAGCCGCACCTTGTCGATGATCCCGTCGAGGTAGAGCACGTTGACCAGGGTCCGATGGTTGAGCCCCATTTCGTCGTCGTCGCTGACGATGAGCTGGGAGGCCCTCTTGTTGAAGTCCATCGGATAGTCCTTCTGGTTCCGGCCGGCGTAGCTCGTGTACTCCGAATCGAAGTGATCGAGGTCTTCGAGCTGCTCGGCGACGAAGGAGTAGTCGCCTTCGATCATCTGCAGGAGGTTTTCGTCACCGGGGCAGACGTAGATCTTCGCGTACTTGGAGTCGTTCTCGATGATCTTGCGCTCCCACGGCTGCAGGAAGAATCGCACCCCCGACGCGCTCGGATAGTGGTTCAGCTCGCCCTTGTAGAGATTGATCGTGCCGTAGATCTCTTTGAGATTGACCGAGCACTCGACCGCCTTCGCACGGTCTCGCGCCCCGCCGAGCGTCGGAAGCACGAGGGCCACGATCGCCGCGATGATCGCGATCACGACCATGAGCTCGACCAGGGTGAACCCGCGCTGTCCGCGGAGCTGCAACGTATCGCACTGCTTGCGCATGACTGACCTCGTCTCGCACTGGCGCCAGGGGACCGGAAAGAGGAATTGTACCAAGAGGACCCACCGATCCGCGAGCCGCGCCGCAAACAGATCGAGACCTCCCACGCGTGAACTACGCCCTTTCGCGAGCCGGTCGCTCTCGAGGGGCCGTTTACGGGCGGATCGGCCGCGCCCGGGGAGCGATCCCCGGGCGCGGCCGATCCGGACCCTGCCACCGTTCAGGTGACCTGCCGTTCCGGTCACCTGCCTGTCAGAACGCCGATCCTGCAGACCGCCGGTCGGTCACGCGACTTGCCCGGCCTTCTCGCGCAGGGCTTCCACCTTGTCGGTCGCTTCCCACCGGAACTCGTCGGCGCTTCGACCGAAGTGACCGCCGACCGCCGTCGCGCGGTAGATCGGGCGCTTCAGATCGAGGCTTCGGATGATGCCCGCGGGCGTCAGGTCGAAGACCTCACGAGCGATCTCGCTGAGGCGCGCGTCGTCGATCTTGCCCGAACCGTAGGTCTCGACGTCGACCGAGACGGGCTCGGCCACGCCGATCGCGTAAGCGAGCTGCACTTCGCAGCGATCCGCGAGGTCCGCCGCGACGATGTTCTTGGCCACGTAGCGCGCCGCATACGCCGCGCTCCGGTCGACCTTCGACGGATCCTTGCCCGAGAACGCGCCGCCGCCGTGGCGGCCGAGGCCCCCGTACGTGTCGACGATGATCTTGCGCCCGGTGAGCCCGCAGTCGCCCATCGGACCGCCGACCACGAAGCGGCCGGTCGGGTTGATGTGGAGGATCGTGTCGTCGTCGACCCACTCGATCGGCAGCGCTTTGCGCACCACGTGCTCGATGACGTCGTTGCGCAGCTGATCGTGCGAAACCCCTTCGGCGTGCTGCGACGACACGACGACCGTGTGGATGCGCTTGACGTCGTTGCCGTCGTACTCGACCGTCACCTGCGCTTTGCCGTCGGCGCGCAGGTACGGGAGCGTGCCGTCCTGACGAACCTTCGCGAGCTGCGTGATGAGTCGGTGCGACATCATGATCGGCGCCGGCATGAGCTCGTCGGTCTCATTGCACGCGAAGCCGAACATCATGCCCTGGTCACCGGCGCCCTGTTCGTCGTGCAGTCCTTCGCCTTCGGTCACGCCCTGCGAGATGTCGGGCGACTGTCGG
>JAUIME010000582.1 GCA_030433195.1 bacterium | reverse complement strand
TCGGAAGTCGTCGACTCGACGGACAGCTGCGACCGCTCGTTCACCGACCTCGATTCGGGTGACGACGCCGACTTCGGTGGTCCGAACGCCGAGTACTCGGCCTTCCCGGCGCGCCTGTACCTCGACAACTACTTCGCCGAAGACGGCGCGGCCCTCGACCTCGACAACAAGATCTACCTGATGGTCGCGGAGCGCGAAATCAGCGACGCGCTGATCCTCGCGTGGGACAACGACGAGACGCGCTTCTCGGTCGGTACGAGCTTCGATTGCTGGTTCGGCGGCGCCCTTCAGGAGCTGTCGCTGCTCTTCCTCGAAGAGAACCTCGACAACACGTCGGCTGACGAGCTCGTCCTCGCGGGCGGCACGACGGTCTACACGGGTTGGCTCGAAGTCATCCCGGAAGACTCGCCGATGCTCGGCGCCTTCTACACCGTGAAGAGCGGTACGGATCTCGGCGCCGGTCGCGAACTCCAGTACATCGGTACCTGGGACGCCGACGGCGACGATGTCGGTGACGAAGTGTCCTTCCAGCGCTTCTGATCCTGACGCAACACCCACACCCTCCCCCGCATTCCGTGGTGAACAACCTGAATCCCCTTCAGGGGGGGCCCCTTCGGGGTCTCATCGCTGACGCGAATGTATTCAACGGCCGGACGACCACCGTCGTCCGGCCGTTTCTCGTTTCGGATTCCCCTCGTGGGGACCGGCGGACAGGATCGCACAGCAGATCCGCGTTGGACCGGTCGGGACGAGTCGCCCGCAGGCGACTCGAGCATCTGTCACTCGGTCACGCGAATCACGATGGCGTTCGTGATGCTGAGCGGGCCATCGGCTGCCGAACCTGCGTCCGCGATGAAGCCCTGCAGCGTCAGGGTCACCTCGTAGCCGACGCGGCTCGTCTCGAAGACGGTCGACGGGGCGGGAAGTGACGCGCGGCCCGGAACTCCGAGGTGCTGGCGCCAGCCGAGGTTGTTCCAAACGAAGAACGGCTTGTTGCTCCCCGACGACAACGGCGAGTCGAAGCACATGACCCCGAGCCCGCGCGGTTGGAGCGATACGAGGGTGTCGCGATCGGGCTCCGCCTCCCAGGCGTAGAGCACGAACGGCGCGGGATTCGGGCCCGCCGGCGTCGGGATGACCGAGACTTCGATGGGATCTTGGGGCGTGGCCTCGACGACGCGTCGCGCGTCGCCGGCCGAGCCGTTCACGAAGAGGACGTCGGCGAGATCGCCGTTCGCGGCGTTGACGCTTCCGTAGCGAGCCGCGTTGTGCGGAGCCATCTCGAGCGCGCCGAGATCGATCACCGCCATGCCGTCACCGTCGCCATCAACGAGGCGATCTTCACCGTCCTTGTCCTTTTGCCCTACGATCGGCGCCACGCTCGTCCCACGGTCGACGCACGGCGAATCGAAGCGCAGGTGGACGTCGCCGGCGGCAACGCTCACGAGCTTCGGATCGATGTCGAGGTTTCCCGTGCCGGGCCACCCGCCCGGGATCACGCAATGCGAGAGCTGGACGTTCGCGGCCGCGGACACCTGGATCTCCGGAGCGACGTCCGCCTGGTTCCCGTAGAAAATCGAGTTCGTGATGACCGGATACGCCCGGCTCGCGTGGATCCCCCCGCCCGTCGCGGCCGCATTCCCGACGAACGTGTTGTTCACGAGGATCGGTTCGGACTCCCAAATCATGTAGATGGCGCCGCCGTTCACCGAAGCGACGTTCCCCGTCATCACGTTGTTGACGAGAGTCGGAGACGCCTCGTTGATGAGCGCACCCGCCGCGTTCTTGGCGACGTTGCCGACGACCTCGTTCCCCGACACGAACGCTTCCGAGAAGCTGAAGAACGACAGTCCTCCCCCGCTGCGCTCGACCGTGTTCTCGCTCACGACGTTGTCGAGGATCTCGGGCATCGAATACCACGACACCGCGATCCCGCCGCCGCCGTGCGCGGCGAAGTTCCCGCGAATCACGTTCGCCTCGAGAATCGGATGCGAGCGGAACCAAACGAAGATTCCGCCGCCATCGTAGCCGGAGGTGTTGTCGACGATGAGGTTCTCGCTGATGCGGGCATCCGACTTGAAACAGTAGACGCCGCCGCCGTCCGAGTTCTGCTGCGCCTGGTTCGCCCGGATGAGATTCCGAAACAGGTACGGCGCACATTCGATGAAGGCCACGCCGCCACCCGACGCCGACTCCGCGATGTTCTCGATGAGCTCGTTGTTACGCAGGACGGCATGCGAATCGACATCGCAGTAGACCCCGCCCCCGCCCCCCACCGCGCGGTTCTCGCGAATCGAGTTCCCCTCGATGACCGGCGACGAATGGAACAGGTAGATGCCGCCGCCCGTGAGGTCGCAATCGTTCGCGATGATCTCGTTGTCGCGGATCGACGGGAAGCTGAAGTCGTCGCAGTAGATTCCGCCGCCGCGGGAGATCGCGCGGTTGCTCGCGATCCGATTGTCGACGATCGTCGCGTCAGCGCGCGACCAGCACGAGATGCCGCCGCCGAAATCCGCCGCATTGTCGCGGATCACGTTGCCTCGGATCGTCGGGGAGCAGGCCTCGATTTGGATACCGCCCCCGTACCGGACCAGGCCTTGCGCGGTCCCGTTGCCGCCGCGGATCGTGAAGCCCTCGAGAATCGAGTCCGGTCCCTCGCCGGTGCGGAAGAGCACGACGCTGCCCGCGCTGGGCGCGACGATCTCCGTGACGTCGGGCCCCTCGACGCTGACGACGCGGATCGCCTTGCCGCGGAAATTCAGGGCTTCGAGGTAGATGCCGGGAAGGACCCAGACCTCGTCGCCCGGAGCGGACGCATCGATGGCGGCCTGGATCGAAGGATACTGCTCGGGGACGCGCAAAGCGTCCGCCCGCGCACTCGACGCGACGCAGAGAATCGCGGAGCAAAGGCACAGCAGCCGGCAAAGGGGCCTGGCAATCGGCTTCATGTCGGAGATTCCCGTCTCTGGCGCTCTCACGAGCGCGACCTGTCGGAATCTCCCTCGATCCTCGGACCCTTCTCCTCGGTCCCGTGCTGGATCTCGGTTTTGCCAGAACCTGCCGAATCGGACACCTGTCCGCACGGGCGGCCAGGTTTCGGCAATCGAAGACTACCCCGGAACGACCCAGAGTCAAACGAGAAGTCGTGCGGAGTCGATCGTCGAGTTCGAAGACGAACGCATCGCCACGCGACCCTTGGCCGACGGCACGCCCGGAGTAGCGCGGGGGCTACCGTGGAACCGGTAGCCCCCGCGGGCTTTATATTCTACGGGTCGCGGCCGAGGGCCGACGACGCCATTCGGTGAATCCGACCTGTCGTCGGATCCGGCGACGCGATGGATCAGCCGAGGGATTCCATCAAGCGCTCGACCTCGGCTTCGAGATCGGTACCGCGAAGATCGGACGCCAACTTGCGAAGGGCTCGCTTCGCGCCCGACGGGTCCTCGGCGGCCTCGGCTTCGAGAGCCTTGATTCGCGCCTTGGCGGCGTCGTGGATCGAACTCTGCAGCGATCCGACGCGGCCCTGGAGCTCCTGCGGCCAATCGCCGCTCTTCTTGGACAGCTTCTCCACAACGCGAAGAGCTTTCTTGAACTCGTCTTCGGCGAGCAGGCCCGAGACCTCGCTCTCGCTCGAATCGACGAGCTGGAGATCGGCGCGCGAGATCCCTGCGCCGTGCTCCTTCATGAGTTCGCGACGTGCGGCCGTGACTTCTTCCATGATCGTGTTGGCGCTCTGCCCCCCGCTCCAGAAATGCATCCGCTCGAGGGTGTGCGGATCGACGATCGCGGTGTACGGGATCTTGCCGGTGTTGTTGTACGAGCTGGCGCGGCTGCGATTGAGG
>JAUIME010000581.1 GCA_030433195.1 bacterium | reverse complement strand
CCGGGTCGGAGAACGAGCCTTGGTAGGCCTTGAACCCGTGGCGCTGGATCTTGCGCTTGAGGTTCTGGTTCTCGACGATGAACTCGATACGGTCCCGTGAACTCGAGTTCACGGAAGTCATCCGCACGAGGTGGTCATCCGAACAAGCGATCAGGAGGCGCATGGATCCTGCCTTCCGTTCGAGTGCATGGCCGCACCTTCTCGGAAATCAGATGGCGACGGACTCGAGCACGCGCTGCAGCGCGTCGAACTCTTCCTGCGTGATCGGGTCGCCGATCCCGGCTTCCATGTCGTCCTCGAGTTGCTCCTCGTTCTTGATGCCGGGGATGACCGTGGAGACGACGTCGAAGGCGAGCGCATACTTGATCGCGACCTGCGCACGGCTCGTCGTGCTCTCGTTGAGGATCGCGTCGAGACCGTTGCCGATCTCGATGCAGCTTCGGAAGAGGTCCTCGGGAATGTTCCGGCGGATGTCGTTGCCTTCGAACTCGTGGCCGACGTCGTAGGTTCCCGTGACGAGACCGTTCGCGAGCGGCTCGCGCACGATCAGCGCGATGCGCGATTCCTTGACGGCGGGGAACAGTTCGGGAAGCATGCGGCGGTCGACGAGGTTGAATCGGACCTGCAGCGCTTCGAACTTGCCGGACGCGATCGCGTCGAGTCCTTCTTGCGGAGTGTTGACCGTGATCCCGGCCCAGCGGATCTTGCCCGCGGACTTGAGCTCGTCGAGCGCCTCGTACGCCGCGCCGGACTGCAAGGCGTCGGCCGGCGGGTTGTGGAGCTGGAAGAGGTCGATGTAGTCGGTGCGCAGCCGCTTCAAGCTCTCTTCGGCAGCGCGCACGAGGTAGTCCTTCGCGAAGTTGGGCGCCGGCGGATCTTGACTGATGTCGTAGCCGGCCTTGGTCGCGATGAGACACCCGCTGCGATGCTTCTCGAGCGCCTCGCCGATGAGCTCTTCGCTGTGGCCGTTGCCGTACACGTCGGCCGTGTCGAAGAAGTTGCAGCCGATGTCGTAGGCGGCGCGGAGCGCGTCGAGCGCGTCCGTGTCGTCTGTCGTCCCGTAGGAGTTCCAGCCGTTGGAGCCGCCGATGGCCCAGCCTCCGAAGCCGACTTCCGAGACCTTCGCCAGGGTTCTTCCGAACAATCGATAGCGCATGATGCCCTCTTGGTTCGCGGCCGACGCCGTGGGTACCGCCACTGCGGTACGTCCGACTCGCCACCGGTCCGCTCCAATCGCGAAACGAAGTTCAATAAGATACTGTCGGGTCCGAGGAAAGTCCAGTGAAGCGGAACCGAAAGATTCGTTGCGGCGAGTGATGTAATGCTCTTTGCCGTGCGTGGTTAGGAGATCGGTATGACAGGGGCGACGAGCGGTCCGAACGGCGCGGAAGCCATCGTGCACGAGGCCTTCGAGATCCCGGGATCGGGAGGGGAGACGATTCGAGGCGACATCGTGCGCCACGATCGCGACGGAGCGCACGCGCTCGACACCGGGGCGGG
The DNA here is from genome assembly GCA_030433195.1 of bacterium. GTDB lineage: Bacteria > Planctomycetota > JACOTG01 > JACOTG01 > JAUIME01 > JAUIME01. Next base: position 2,355 of record JAUIME010000581.1, on the reverse strand, counting down.
CGTCGTCGTGCTGCTGCACGGCTTCAAAGGCTTCAAGGACTGGGGTTTCTTCCCGTTCCTCGCTCGTGAGATCGCGGCGCGCGGGTCGAACGTCGTTTCGTTCAACGCGTCCCATGGCGGGATCGGGGCGGATCTCGATGGGGATCGCTTCTCGCGTCTCGACCTCTTCGAGCGCGGGAGCTGGTCGGCCTACCTCGAGGATCTGCGGGTCGTCGTCGACGTCGTCGCCGAGGGGAGGGGGGCCTTCGAGTCGATCGAGACGGATCGCGTGCATCTGGTCGGGCACAGCATGGGCGGTGGGCTCGCGGTTCTCCACGCGGCGGCCGATCCTCGGGTTCGTTCGATTCACTTGCTCGCTCCCGTCTCGCACGTCGTGCGCTTCGGCGCCGCCGATCGTGAGCGCTGGCGTCGCGACGGGCGCATCGCGATTCCGAACGCTCGCACCGGCCAGACGATGTGGCTCGGTCGCCCGTTCCTCGACGACCTCGAGCAGAACGCCGACGAACTCGATATCGAAGCGGCTTCGCGCCGCATCGAGGTTCCCGCTTGGATCGCGCACGGCGAAGCCGACGAGACGGTTCCGGTCGCCGAAGCGCACTCACTCGCCGAGTGGATTCCCGAGGCGACGCTCGACGTCGTTCCCGGTGCTTCGCATTCGTTCGACGAGTCGCACCCGTTCACGGGACCCGGAGCTTCGATGGCGCGGGTTCGCGACGGTCTTCTCTCTTCGCTCGGCGCGGCCGCGCGAGCCTGACGCGAAGCGCTCGGCGACTCGGCTCAGAACCCCGTCGTTCCCGTGCGATCGGGGAAGCGCGGCGGCAAGGGCCGGACGCGCGTTTCGGTATCGGCCGTGAAGATGTCGGTGACGATGTTCTCCATGCGCGCGACCGGATCTTCCATCGGACCGAAGATGTGGAACGCGATGAGTCGGTTCTGCACCGCGCGCCAGAGATCGCCGAGGATGAGGATCGACGGCACGTCGGGAGCGAACTGCGGGAAGAGCACGATGTCGACGACTCCGTCGAGATCGAGACGACCCTCGCCATCGAGCTGGATCGGCGTGCTGTAGAGATACAGCTCGTGCAGTCGCACGCGACCCTCTTCGAGCCGAAACTTCGATCCCGCCTCCGTGAAGACCGGCGGTCGCCGCAGGGGGAGTACACGCAGCAGCGAGCTGACGATCGGTACCTCGAACAGCCTCGCATCGTCGATCTGGAACTCCCCTTTGCCGTCGAGCGCGAGGATGTCGCTGCCGACCCCCGCGAAGTCGACGACGCCGCGGATCTTCCCGCGTAGCCCCGACATTCGCGGCGCCTGCCGCTCGATCAGTTCGCGCAGTCGGACGCCGTTGAAGCGGACGTGTCCCTTGTACGTGAGCGGACTTCCCGTATCGATTTGGATCTGGGACTCGTCGCCGTCGATCGTTCCACGGTAGAGCTTCGCCGAGAGCCGTCGGATGTCGAGGCTGCGCGGGCGGGCCGTGACCTCGGCCAGGAACTCGGTCGCCGGTTGACCCGACACGGTGACGCGATCGCCCGTGACGATTCCCTGAACGAAGTAGTCCTCGCCGGCGAGTCGCGCATCGCGGATCGAGACGCGACCGCGATAGTCGCGAATGTCGACGCCTGGCGAGAGGTCGAGCCCGCGCAGGATCAGGTCGCCCTTCGCGGTCCACGTCGGTTCGGGCGCGTTCGGATCGAGCGACAGCGAGAGGCGTTCGACGTCGAGGCGACCGACCGGTGCGAAAGCTTCGAGCGGCAGCCGGATTTCGCGCGGCAGCTTCGTGAATTGGTCCTCGTGAATCACGAGGTTCGTCGCCCCGAATGCGATGTCGAAGCGCCTCGTCGCGCCGATGTCATAGGTGAGCTCCTCGACACCGAGCGTCGCGTCGCCGTAGCGGCCTCGAAGGTCGCGCGTCGTCAGTCGCGTCCCCTCGAGCGTGATGCCGCCCGTGACGTCCGTGACCGGCGCCGCCAGGAATGGCGGGGCGAGCGTACAGCCGATCGCGTCGACACGAACTCTCGGCACGACGCTGCCGTCGACGTCCTTCTCGAGATCGGCGGCCAAGCGCAGTTCGCCCGTCGGCCGGAGCGTTTCCCACGCCGAGTCGAACTCGGGCTCGACGCGGCGGATCTCGCGCCGCAAGTCTTCCGAGATCGGGACCGGATCGGATTCGATCCGAATGTCGAACGACGGCTCGCGATCGGCGGCGAGCACCATTTCGCCGGCGACCGAAATCGGGATGGAGAGCCGCGTCGTCTCGCCGCGTACGTCGCGAAAGCGCAGGTGGTCGTCATCGAGCTCGATCGCGCCCGTGATGCGTCGGACTTTCACCGGCAGCGTATCGGCGGTGAC
>JAUIME010000580.1 GCA_030433195.1 bacterium | reverse complement strand
ACTTGAACTGATTCACCTACCTCCCTTCTCCTCGTCGGGCGAAGGAAGTCGTGAGTCCCTCGTGATTTCCTTCGTCCGGCGTCAACCGCGCACCCTCAGAAAGGCCGCGAGAGTCCCCTTAAGGGCATCGACGAACCGATGAAATTCTTCGGCGAAAAGTCTGGACAAGAACCCAGGGAGCACGCCAGCGCACCCGTTTGCGCCACGTGTCAACTCGGGGTAGGGTTCGTTGCCCGCGTCGACGAGATCATCCACGTCACACATGTCGATGCCGATCCATTTCCGCGTATCGCTACCGGGATGGAAAGGGGCTCTGCCATGCACGAGGCAGGGAACACGAAGGGCTCATCCTACCGTCCTTCACACGCTACCCCGGGTGCGCTGTCCTGCGTACTCATTGTCATTGCTGGTCTCACCGCTTCCGCTGATCCACCCGCACATCGCGGCGCTTTCGACTCCGATGGGGAGCGTTACGCCGCGCGGGAGTCGTCGCCTTCGATCATCCGTCAGGATCTCCTGGATCGAATCGACGCAGCGTATCCGAACGAGACCGTCACCGCCGTGATCGCGCTGCGCGCGGTCGGGAGTGTGACCGAATCTCCGGTGATCGGTAGCCCGCGAGCGGGCATCTTGACGCCGCCCGGAGACTCGACGGTTCCGCGCATCAAGCGGATCGAAGCCATCGAGAGTCGTTTCGGTGGCGTGATCGCCGATGCGGCCGACGAGATTCGTCGCCTCGGTGGAGTCGTCCGCGGCTTCCGACCCTGGGGACTCGTTCTGGTCGCGGACCTTCCGGCCGGTTCGGTCGCCGAACTCGCGGCTCACCCGGACGTCCTTCGGATCGATGGCAACACGGCGCTCGAAGGCCGCCTCGAGATCAGTTCGGCCACGATACGGGCCGACTCGTTCTGGGGCCAAGGCTACACGGGATCCGGTTGCCGGTTGGCGCTCGTCGACACGGGTGTCGACGCGACGCACCCCGCGCTGTCGGGGGTTCCCATCCTCGACGGTGTCTTCCTCGACGCCGCGGGACTTCCGATCTTCGACAACGGCGCCGATGACGTCAACGGCCACGGTACGCACCTGGCCGGTGTCCTCGCCAGCGACGACGTCGACGAGACGGGCGTGAGCTACGGCGCTTCGCTGCTCATGAACGTGAAGGCCGCCTACGATGTCGATGGACTCAGCGGCGGCATCACGCTCGCCGATCCCGCCGATCTGATGGACGGGATCGACTGGGCGATCACGCACGAGACCACGCCCGCGGACGTTGTGGTGTTGCCGTACGGGACGCTCGCGCTCTCGGGCGACAGTGCGCTCGCACGCTACATCGATGCGGTCGTCGACTCGCTCGACGCGGTGGTCGTCGTGCCGGCCGGAAACCTCGGACCGCTCGGCTCCACGATCGAAGATCCGGGCATCGCGCACAACGCCCTGACCGTCGCATCGCTCAACCCTCAAGGAACGGCCGATCGAAGCGACGACACGGTATCGCTCACGGGCTCTCGTGGGCCGACGCTCGACGGTCGTCGCAAGCCTGACCTGATCGCGCCCGGAGTGGGGATCACCTCCGCGAATCACGATCACGACGTGTTCCTCGCCCCCGACTGGGTCGAGAAGTCGGGAACGAGCGTCGCGGCGGCTCACGTCGCCGGCGCGGCGGCCCTCATTCACGAACGCCTCGGTCGAGATGCACTCGCGACGAAGGCCCTCCTCATCAACTCGGCCGAAGACCTCTCGACTGCGGGATGGGATGCGGCCACGGGTTGGGGAGCCGTCGATCTCGATCGCGCCGAAGCTTCCGCCGACTATGTGTACGGCGGAGCCATCGATCCTTCGCCAGCACATCAGCTGTACGTCGCGAACTTGGCGGCCGACGATCACGTCACGCTGGCCTGGAATCGCCACGTACTCTATGCTGGCGGGATCGACCCCGTCGAGTACGACGAGGTCGCCAACCTCGACCTCTACCTCTACGACGAAGACGACGGCTCGGCTGTCGATTCCGACACGAGTGTCGTCGACAACGTCCACCGCGTCGTGGCCGACGAGAGCGGACCGTTCGTGGTTCGCATCGAATCGCTCACGGGGTCGTACGCCGAACCGACGCAGTCTTTCGCGATCGCCGCGGACCAAGCGCTCGAGGCACTCGACGTCGAGGCGCTCGACGTCTCGCTGTCTTCGGCTTCGATCGTGGCGCCCGAACAGACCTTCGTCGTGCGAGCCGATCTTTCGAACTTCGTCGGCGCGAAGCTTCAAGACGTCTGGGTGACGCTCGAGCTTCCCGACGGCACGACCCTCGAGAGCGGTGCGAACCCGGTCTCGATCGGTGGGCTCGAGGCGGACGCGACGCAAGCCGCGTTCTGGTCGGTGACCGCGCCTGACGATTGGGGAGACTTCGATCTCGACGTGAGTGTCGACTCGGCCTCCTACGGGATCGACATCGAATCCGACGCCACGTCGACGGTCCTTCTCGGACGAGGCGACTCGATCGGAATCTACTATCCCGAGGCGGGTTCGTTCTTCATGCGCGACACGCTCGTGTCGGGGATTGCCGACTACACGCTGCGCTACGGTCCGTTCAACGCGATCCCGGTGACGGGTGATTTCGACGGCGACGGGCGCGACTCGATGGGCATCTACAACACGGCCGCAGGAGTCTTCTTCCTTCGCAACGACATCTCTCGCGGCAACGCGGATGTCACGGTCCGGTTCGGTCCCGGTGGCATGACGCCGCTGATCGGAGACTGGGACGGCGACGGCGATGACACCATCGGTCTTTACGACCCCGTGGCGGGAATCTTCTACCTCAGAGACTCGAACACCGCAGGTGTCGCCGATCACACGTTCCGGTTCGGCCCCGCGGGGTTGGAACCTCTCGTCGGAGATTGGGACGGGGACGGTGACGACACGATCGGTCTCTACAACCCGACCACGGGAACGTTCTATCTACGCAACGAGCTCGCGGGAGGTCCGGCGGAATTCGCGTTCCGCTACGGTCCGATCGGTGAGATCGAGCCGCTGGCCGGTGATTGGGATGACGACGGTGTCGACACGGTCGGAATCTACGTCCCGCACATCGGTGTGTACTTCTTGCGTGATGCACACGGCGGCGGCGCCGCCGACTGGACGATTCGTTTCGGAGCGAAACGCAGGACGCCGATCGTCGGCGATTGGGACGGGAAGTGAGGTGGACGCGATGTTCACGGAAACCGGAAGCGGCACGCGATTCCGATGGGTTCCATCGGTCCGACTTCTCGCCGAGGCGAGATGCGACTCGCAACGAAGTTCGCTACCGGGACTGTGCATCGCCAAGACTTCGCTGCGAGTCGCAATTGGAAGTCCTCTAGCAGAAATGCATCCCATGGTAACTGGGGCATCTTCAGGGTTCGGGCGAAACGCCCGTATTCCTTGAACAAAAACGAAATCCCATCTTCAGAGTCCGCATCGGGTAGGTGATCAATAGTCCCGGTAGCGAGCCCGATGCGGACTCTCTTTTCTCTCTCGAACGGACCTCCTCGGTTCGAGCGGTGCGGGACTCGCTCGCAAGACGAGGCGTAGGAGGCGGTCCACACGGGGCGGGTGATGCTGCAAGAGTATCCCCGGTAGCGAGTTCCGTGCAGACCGCCGATCTGGCTTCTCTCGGTCGTCGATCTCACCCCAAAAGAGGTGCATCGAGCATCCTTGTCGGTGCGGCGAGCACGGAGCGCGCAGAGACCTCGAGCCGAGAGCGCGGCGCATCGATCCCTCGGTCGATCACGACTCGAAGGGTGTCCCCGCGGCCCCCGCGTTTCCGGCGATCGACATCGACGGGGATGACCGAATCGTCGACGGCGACGGGGACACGAATGCGCTCCCC
>JAUIME010000579.1 GCA_030433195.1 bacterium | reverse complement strand
TCGCACGAGCGACGGCTACGAGATCGAACTCGTGCTCGACTTCGCGGACGAGCGCTGGGCTGTCGGGATCCGCCACAAGCCGGCACCGAGGCTCGCGGACGTGCATCGGCTCGAGAAGTCAGCCGACCTCGTCGACGCCGATCGACGTTTCCTCGTCACCGGGACGCCCTACGACGTGGGCAGCAAAACGCGTGTGCTCACGGATCTCACGTCGTTGCTGAAGCGCCTTCCGACGGAATGATCTTTCAGCGGTCGTCCGAGACGCTCCCGAGAACGCCCTGCGAGAGAACGTCGGAGAGGATCGACCACACGTTGCACCCCAGGTGGACGAAGTGATCGACGCCGGCTTCGCGCAGCTTCGCTTCGCGCAGCGGTGATGCGGCATCGCCGGGTGCGCCTGCGTAGACGATGCACGCAAGACCCGCCGATCGAAGCGACCGGATCGTCGCGATCGCGTGCGTCGCGTTGCGCGCGTCACTGCCGCAAACGCACGCGATGTCGCCCCGCACCGCATCGCTGACCCGGTCGGCGGCCTCGGCGGGATCGAGATCGTCCGTGCCCTCGCCGTACACGATGTCGAAGCCCGCGGCGAGGAACACGTGCCGTGCGAAGGTCGCGCGGGGCTTGTGCTCGGCCAGCGGGCCGAGGTTCGCGAGAAACACGGTCGGCCGTGCTCCCGCCGCCGCCATGCGATCGGCCGCGTCGCGCAACACCTCGAACGACTCGGCGTCGCGCATCGCGACGAGCGGCTCGACCGCGGTCACGGTGTCGCCGGGTCGAAGCGCGCGCGACAGCTCACCGAACGTCGTCCCCGCCGCGAGGACGTCGGCGCATGCTTCGAGCGAGACCGACTCGATGACGATCGGCTCGGTGGTGTCGCCGCGTTCGGCTCGGAACGCGCGCACACGGCGCTCCGCGGCGATGCGATCGTTCTCGTCGCCGCCCTGCGGGAGGCGATCGAGCTTGGCGTCGGTGTCGGGAAACTCGCTCACACCGACGATCGGCTCTTCGCGGAACTCGACCGCGCGCAGCAGCTCGGCTTGCGAGCCCATGATGCGATCGAGGATTTCGGGGCGGTCGATCGCGGCCGCGATCCCGCCGAGCCCCTCCACCTCGCGGAAGATCTCCCACGCGCGGCGCGCGAGCGAATCGGTGAGCGATTCGACGTAGAACGAGCCGCCCGCCGGATCGAGAACCGACGCGAGATGCGACTCCTCCGCGAGGATCGAGAGCGTGTTGCGCGCGACTCGACGACCGAGCGGCGAAGGCCGTCCGAGCGCCGCGTCGAACGGCAGGCACGCGATGGCATCGGCACCGCCGAGGACCGCCGCGAAACACTGCGTCGTCGCGCGGAGCAGGTTCATCCAGGGGTCGCGCGTCGAGAGCGTGCGGTACGACGTCTCGGCGAAGATCCACGCGGGCGGAGTCGAGGCGACGCCGCACGCGCGCAGGATCCGCGCGACGAGCAAGCGCGCTGCGCGCAGCTTCGCGATCTCCATGAAGACGTCGCGGCCGACGACGAGCTCGAGCACGATCTGACCCGCCGCCGCCTCGATCGAGAGCCCCCCCTCGGTCAGGCGTCGTACGTAGTGCACGTAGCTCGCCATCGCGAGGCCGAGCTCGAGCGCGGCGTGCGCACCGGCGAGGTGATAGCTGCGCGTCGACACCGTGACGGCGCGAGCGAGCGGCAACCGCGCGTCGCAGTCGCGTGCGAGCGCGACCATCTCGCGCTCCATGGTCTCGAGCGATCCCGGCAACCAGCCGTCGCGATGCAGCGATCCGATCGGATCGGCACCGAAGTGCATGGGGATCGACGCGAGGTCGATCGAGCGTCGCTTCGCGTACGCGGCGAACGCGGCCGCCACGACGAGCGCGTTCGAGCCCGCGTCGAAACGGATCCGCGGCACGCCGTTCTCGTCGCCATCCGCATCGTGCGCCCGCGCCTCGAACGACACGCCGTCGAGCACGCGTGCGAGATCGTCGACGGTGTAGAGCGGCGCGCCGTCCTTGCCGACGTGTCCGCTCGACTCGTCGTCGCCGGCGTCGAGCCCGAGCCGAACGGCTCGATCGAAGCGCAACAGCAACGCGTCGGCGCCCGCACCGAGATCCTCGCGCAGGTGCTCGGCGAGCTTCGCGGGATCGACGTCGTCTTCGATCGCGACACGCCAGAACGGATCCTGATCGAGCGACGCCCCGCGCACGAACGGCCACGTCCCGGGCATGCCGGACGGATCAGCCGAACGCTCGAGCGGCGACGTCCCGCGCGCGTAGAGCGGGCGGATGTCGATGCCCTCGCGCGTCGGTGTCACGAGCCGTTCGTCGAACTCGGCGCCGCCGAGCTCTCGGTCGACGCGCTCGCGCCAGATCGGATCGTCCATGGGGATGGCGTGGAAGTCGGATTCGAGGATTACGGGAGAGGTCGGCGCACGGCGCGCGCCGTGTCGAGCAGACTACTTCAATCGCCAGCGCGCTACCAGAGCCCCGTCAGCATCGGGATGCCGATACTCGCGACGATCCACGTGAGAATGCTGAGAGGCAAGCCGAGCCGTACGAAGTCCGTGTAGCGATAGCCCCCCGGCCCGTACACCATGAGGTTGGTCTGATGACCGATCGGCGTCGCGAAACAGATCGACCCGCCGAACGCGACGGCGAGGATGAACGCGCGCATCATGGCGTCGGCCTCTGCGCTTCCGACGGCCAGCCCGCGCGATTCGGCCATCGCGCGCGCCGTCGCGATCGCGATCGGCGTGAGTAGCACGGCCACGGCGCTGTGCGACACGAGTGCGTTGAACAAGATGCACGTCAACAACAACCCGCTCACGACCGCGACGGGACCGAGTTGTGCGACCGTCCCGACGATCCCGTTCGCCGCGAGTCCCGCGACACCGGTCGACGCCATCGCTTCGCCGAGTGCGAGCATCCCGACGACGAACAGGAGGATCGGCCAGTCGATCGCGCGATACGCGCGGCGCGCCGTCATGCATCCCGTCGCGACCATCGCCACGGCCCCGCCGAGCGCGGCCATCGGAATCGGAACGAGCTTGTCGGGATGAAAACCCTCCGGGAAGATCGGGAGTTTCGCGAGCCCTTTGAGCGCGAACAACGCCACCACCGCAAGCGCGATCGCCAGGGCGCGGCGCGCGTGCGTGCGCAGCATCGGCCGCGGCTGCGACGTTTGGATAAGGAAGAAGTCCGTGCTCGCTTGAAGGCGCGCCTCGACGGCTTGATTCCCGCAGACGAGCAGCAGATCCCCGGGACGCAACGCGAGCTCGCTCGCACGCTCCCCGATGTGGTGCCCCGAACGCAACACCGCCACCGTCGTCACGCCATAATCACGGTGGAGCCGCAGATCGCCGACGCGGTGACCGACCACGGTCGACCGCGGCGACACCGCGAGCTCGAAGAACCTCAGCTCGTGCTGCGCGATCTTGAGATCGTGAATCATCCGGAGCCCGAGCTGCGACTGCAACTCCGCGAGGTCTTCTACGTTCGCCCGCAGCATCACGACGTCGCCGGGTTCGATCGTGAGTGCGGCATCGTACGGCGCGTAGTGCATCGCCTCGTCGCGGACGAAGAACAGGAGCTTCACGTCGGCGTTCTCGAACGCGCTCTCGTACGATCGACCGACCAGCGGCGACGTCGGCCCGATCGCGAGCTCGGTGACGTACTCGCGCGGCGACGCCTCGGCCATCTGCGTCGTGAGCGAGGTGCGCCTGGGAAGCAGTCGCGGCGCGACGAGCGCCATGAACGTGATCCCGAGCAACGCCATCGGCGCCGCGACCGGAGTCATCTCGAACATCCCGAGCTCTTCGACGCCCGCCTGGACGGCCGCACCCGAGACGAGCAGGTTCGTCGACGTCCC
>JAUIME010000578.1 GCA_030433195.1 bacterium | reverse complement strand
TCCAAAGCTCGCCGTCGACGTCGACGGTTTCGGCGTCGACGAAGCGCGCTTCCCCGTCGACCACGGTGACGTTCTCCTTGTCCTCGATCCGCCCGACGCCTTCGCGCCATTCGTCGCGAATGCGCCGCACGCGTTCGAAGACGAGCTCCCCGTCGACCTTCGTCCTCATCGACACCCCGAGCTCGATCGCCCGCTGCGCTTCCCCGATCGCGCGGGCCGCGGCGAGCAGAGTCTTCGACGGAATGCACCCGTGATTGACGCAGCTCCCTCCGAGGTCGCCGCGCTCGGCGAGCGTGACCCGTGCGCCGCGATCCGACATCGCTCCCGCGAGCGCGGTCCCGCCTTGTCCGCTTCCGAGGACGAGGAGATCGGCGGTGTGGACGCGTGGCGGCATGAGGGTCCTCCGTTTCAGGGGGTTGCGACGTCGGTGGTGGCGGCTCGGTACGACGAGCCTGACGGAATCATCGCAAGGCGTGTGCCGGAATCGAGCCGGGCGGTGGATGCCGCGGCGCGATGGGCATCGCAATCCGCCAGGCGACGTGATGGCGCCAGCATCAAGGGTTGCGAGGTACCGTGTGCGCGAGCTGCGACTCGACGTTGCGCTCGCGTTCCCAGCGCGCGATGCCGTTCTCGTCGCACGAAACGAGCGCGAACACGTGGCGGGCGATCGCGGTGACGCGCGCCTCGCGGTCGACGTCTACATCGGGGCGCGGGGCACTCGATGGTGGCGTGTCGGGACCTGTCGAGACGATCGGGACCGTCGCGGCGATCTCGACCCCGGCGCTCGCGAGTCGCGTTCGGAGTCGGTCGTCGCGCGGACTCGCGAGCAACGCGATGTGGGGGTAGCGGCGCTTCAAGTCTGCGGCGAGACTCTCGGCTTCGTCGGCGGGCGGCTCGTCCGCGAGGACGAGTGCGCGCGCTGTTTCGAGTCCTGCTTCTTCGAGGAACCGCGGCTGGTACCCGTCACCGAAGGAGACGACGAGGCCTTGGCCGCTGGCGCGTGCGAATCGAGAGGGCGAGCTGTCGAGGCCGAGGTACGCGACGCGAGCGGTGTGGAGCGCGCGTGCGACCCCGAGCCCGAGGTCGCCGAGTCCGACGAGGATGACGCGCCCGTCGGTGGAGCCTTCGCCGTTGGATGCCGAGGATGGCGACGCGCCGGCCGGGCGCTTCTCGACCGACGCGGCGGCCGCGCGGAGGGCCAATCGCTGACCGACCGCGACGAAGAGCGGGGTGAGTGCGAGGCTCGCGACGACGGCGGCCGCGAGCAAGGCGGCGGCGTCGTAGCCGATCGCGTCGCGCATCGGTTCGAGGCCGAACAGTACGAGCGCGAACTCGCTGCCTTGCGCGAGCACGAACGCGAGCTCGATCGAACCGCCGACCGAGAATCGCGAGAGGCGTGCGGCGGCGCCGATGGCGACGACCTTCGCGATCACCAGTCCGGCGAGTACACCGAGAAGTAATAGCGGACTCGACGCGATGACGTCGAGATTGAGCGACATTCCGACCGTCAGGAAGAACAACCCGAGCAACAGTCCACGGAACGGTCGAAGCTCGGCTTTCACGAGGTAGCAATACTCGGTCTCGGAGAGGATGAGTCCGCCGAGGAACGCTCCGAGCGGCATCGAGAGTCCGGCGAGACCCGTCGCGGTCGCGGTCGCGAGGACGATCAAGAGCGCCGTCGCCGTGAAGACTTCTTCGTTTTCGGTCCGCGTGATCCACGAGAACGCCGGTCGTAGCAGCAGGCGTCCGACGATCGACACCGCGGCGATCGCGATCACCGCGCGAACCGCGGTTTGTCCGAGCGCGGCCCCGAGTGACGTGTCTTGCTGTCCCATCGCGGTCGCGGTCACGAGCAGAACGACGGCCGCGAGGTCCTGAAAGATGAGCACCGAAACCGAGGCTTGTCCGACCGGCGAACCGAGCGCTCGCCGTTCGATGAGGTTGCGGATCACGACGGCCGTCGACGAGAGGGCGAGTCCCGCTCCGACGAGAACGGCTGCAAGCGGCGGGCATCCGAACAGGTACGCCGCGGGGGCGAGCACCACGGTCGCGAGTCCCATTTGCAGCGGGCCGAGTCCGAAGATCTGCCGACGGGATTCCCAAAGGCGACGCACCGAGAAGTGCAGTCCGATGTCGAACAGCAGGAACACGACACCGAGCTCCGCGAGCAGGTGGATCGTCGCATCGTCCTCGACCCATCCGAACGCGTACGGTCCGATGACGATGCCGGCGAGAAAGTACCCGACGATCGGACTCATCCGAATCTTGCGCATGACCAGCGCGGAAACCACCCCGGCCACGAGGAGCGCGATCACGGGGACGAGCCCGGAGAGGTCCGGACCGCCGGCGCGCAGGATGGACAAGACCGGGGCGCGAAAGGTTGCTGGGTCGAGCATGCGGGTATCGACTCTCGAGAGATCAGGGGTCGGCGAGCGCGCGCTCGCGGATCGGGAAGTGTAGATTCCGCGAATCGACCGAGGGATACACGGACTCGCAAACAAGGTACTTCCAGCAAGATCGGTGCGTCGCCGGGAGACGGGCGACGCGCGCGGTGGGAAGCCGACCGTGCGAAGGGCTGCTTCGAAGGACGTTTCCCGATAGGATGGAGCCGTCCGGAAAGATCACCATTCGAGGAGGAGCGAGATGAGAGATCGAGGATTCGGGGGCCAACGCGTCGCGGTGGGTACGGCTCTTGCCATCGTCGCGATCGGGGTCGTTGCGATTTTCCCGGCGCTTGCCGGTGCGAACGACTCTCCCGACGTCGTGGAGAGTGAGGGGGCCGGATTCGACCCGGCGGTGTTGGAAGCGCCCGTGCGACTCGAGGCCGACGGCAAGCCGATCGACGTCGGTGAGTTTTCGAAGATTGCGCACGCGGGCCCCGCGGTGGCCGATGTCGACGGCGACGGGGATCGCGATCTGGTCGTCGGCGACTTCCCGGGCTACTTCTGGCTCTTCGAGAATCGCCGCGACGATCGTACGCCGAAGTACGTCGCCAAGGGCAAGCTTCAAGCCGGAGGCGAGGCCGCGAAGACGCCGGTCTACTGATGCATCGCGTCCAGTCCACGGTTCGTGGACTACGATGCGGACGGCAGGCTCGACATGATCAGCGGAAGCTACGATCCGGGCGACGTGTTTCTGTTTCGCGGGCTGGGCCGAGGGAAATTCGCCAAGCGTGAGCTCCTCGTGGACGAAGCGAACGTGCCGCTCGTCCATCACCCGAAAGAACGTGCGAAGTTCATCGAGCTATCGGCGGATGCCCGAGCCGACGACGACGCCGTGACCCAGGCGCGCATCGCTTCGTTCGGGAGTTGGCCGTGCATGGTCGATTGGGATGCCGACGGCGACCTCGATCTGCTCATCGGTGACTTCGGCGGCAGGATCGTGGTGCGAGAGAACACGGGAACGCGTGCGGTACCGGTGTGGTCGGCCGAGGCAATTCCCGTCCATGCGGGTGACGAGCGACTGAGCGTCGGGGGGCACGCGGATCCCGTCGCCGCCGACTGGGACGGCGACGGTCTCTTCGATCTCGTCGTTGGCGACTCGCGGGGCGGCGTCCATTGGTATCGGAACGTCGGCAAGTCCGGTGCGCCGAAGTTCGCGAAGGCGAAGGTCCTCGTCGAACGCAAGGCCGAGCAGAAGTTCGTCACTCGCAAGCTCCAGCCGAACGAGACTCCGCCCCCCGGGGTGCGCGCGCAGATCTGCGTCGTCGACTACGACCTCGATGGCGCCCTCGACCTCATCGTCGGCGACTACGGAAAGCACTACCGACTTCGCAAGCTCAGCGCCAGGGACAAAGCTGAGTTCGAAGCTTGGGAAGCCGAGCTCAGTGACGTCGTCCAAGAGATGCAAGCCAAGCAAGAGAGCGGCG
>JAUIME010000577.1 GCA_030433195.1 bacterium | reverse complement strand
CGGCAAGTCTCCGAACATCTGCTCGTCGACCGGCTGCACGGCCCGGCCGACTTCGCGGTGTTCGCGGATGCGTCGGCGCCCGTCGAGTGGATCGCGGCCGACTGGCTCGCGGCCGCCGAGCTCGCGCCGCTCGGCGCGGCCATCCTCGTCACCGATCACCGCGCGCTCGGCGAAGCGATCGAAGCCGAAGTCCGAGCGCAAGCCGCTCGACTCGACGACGGCGACGCGGTACTCGGCGCGCTCGAGGGGCGCGCGCACGTCGCGATCGTCGAAGACGTCGACGACGGCATCGCACGAATCGACGAGCTCGCGCCGCAGACGCTCTCGATCCTGCGCGAAGACGCCGAAGACGTCGCCGAGCGCGTCGGCAACGCGGGCGCGATCTTCATCGGGCGCTACAGCCCTCCGTCGATCGGCGGCGTCTGCGCGACGTCCGGTCCGCTGCAGCCCGGCGGCGGCGCGGCACGATTCGCTTCGGGGCTCTCCGTCGAGGATTTCCGCAAGCGGACGATGCACGTGAACTTCACCGAAGCCGGATACAAGACGCTGGCCGACACCGCTCGCGCACTCGCGGGCGTCGAAGGCCTGCCCGCACACGAACGATCGATCACGCTTCGCGAAGGCTGATCCGAACCCACCACACGAGGCGACACGATGACCACGACGCACGCCCCGATTCGAGCGCCCCGCGGCACGGAGCTCACGTGCCGCAACTGGCAGATCGAAGCTCCGCTCCGCATGCTCATGAACAACCTCGATCCCGAGGTCGCCGAGCGCCCCGAAGACCTCGTCGTCTACGGCGGTAGCGGAAAGGCTGCGCGCGATTGGCCGTCGTATCACGCGATCGTACGCTCGTTGCGCTCGCTCGACGTCGACGAGACGTTGCTCGTGCAGTCCGGCAAGCCCGTCGGGATCTTCCGCACGCATGCGCACGCGCCGCGCGTCCTCATCGCGAACTCGAACCTCGTACCCGAGTGGGGAACGTGGGAGCATTTCCGCGAGCTCGAGAAGCGCGGCCTCATCATGTACGGCCAGATGACCGCCGGATCGTGGATCTACATCGGCAGTCAGGGAATCGTGCAAGGCACCTACGAGACGTTCGCGGAAGCGGCGCGGCAGCGCGGCCTCGACGATCTGTCGGGCACGCTCAGCGTCACCGCCGGGCTCGGTGGCATGGGCGGCGCGCAACCCCTCGCCGTGACGCTCAACAACGGCGTGATGCTCGCGGCCGAAGTCGACCCCACGCGCATCGAGAAGCGCATCGAAACACGCTACCTCGACGCATCGACGACCGACCTCGACGAAGCGATCCGTATGGCGCTCGACGCCAAGGAGAAGCGCATCGCGAAGTCGATCGCGTGGGAGGGCAACGCCGTCGACCTGCTCGACGCGCTCATCGAACGCGACCTCGTCCCCGACTTCCTCACCGACCAGACGAGCTCGCACGACATGCTGCTCGGCTACGTGCCTTCGGGCATGACGTTCGAACAAGCCGGCGAGCTGCGACGCACTGATCCGAAAGCCTACGAGCGCGAGTCGTATCGCACCGTCGCGAGCCACGTGAACGCGATGCTCGAGCTGCAGCGGCGCGGCGCCATCACGTTCGACTACGGCAACAACATCCGCGCGCAAGCGCAGAAGGCCGGCGTCGAGAACGCGTTCGACTTCCCGGGCTTCGTGCCCGCGTACATCCGGCCGCAATTCTGCGAAGGCCGCGGTCCGTTCCGTTGGGCCGCGCTGTCGGGTGACCCGGAAGACATCGCGAAGACCGACGAAGTCATCTTGCGCGAGTTCTCGGGGAACGACGGCCTGTGTCGCTGGATCAAGAAGGCGCAGGAGAAGATCGCGTTCCAGGGTTTGCCGTCGCGTATCTGCTGGCTCGGCTATGGCGAGCGCGCGCACTTCGGCAAGATCATCAATCGCATGGTCGCCGACGGCACGCTGAGTGCGCCCGTCGTTATCGGCCGCGATCACCTCGACTGCGGCTCGGTCGCCTCTCCGAACCGCGAGACCGAAGCGATGAAGGACGGCAGCGACGCGATCGCCGACTGGCCGATCCTCAACGCCATGGTCAACGCGGTCGCGGGCGCGAGTTGGGTTTCGGTGCACCACGGCGGCGGCGTCGGCATCGGCTACTCGATCCACGCGGGCATGGTGGTCTGCGCCGACGGCACGCCCGAGATGGACGAGCGCCTCGATCGCGTCCTCACGAGCGATCCCGGCATGGGCGTCATCCGCCACGTCGACGCCGGCTACGACGAGGCCGTCGAGACGGCTCGTACGAAGGGCGTGCGCATCCCGATGCAAGAAGGCGGCGACGGCGCCTGATCCGCGGCCTCGCGTCGCAACGCGCTCGGTGCGTCGAATGCGTTCGTTGTAGAGCGTTCGGCCCGTCAACGCGCATTCGGCTTTCGGGGCGCGGCAATCTGTGGCATCATGGATCCTGCCATGGAGCGTGACCTTTCCATCCCCGACGAAGAAGTGCGGTTCGACGTCTCGAGCGCCTACGACGGGCTCCGCCTCGACCTCTTCCTCAAGCGTCGGCTACCGTGGCGATCGCGCAACTTTATCCAGAGCGTGATCCGTACCGGTCGCATCCGCGTCAACGGCGAGCACATCAAGGCCGGCCGACGCGTCTTCGACGGCGACGTCGTGACGATCGAGCTCGAGCCCGTCGACCCGGCGACGATCAAGCACGCCGACATTCCGATCACGTTCCTCTACGAAGACGAACACATCGCGGTCGTCGACAAGCAGCCGGGCCTGCTCGTGCATCCCGTGAGCGCGCAGCTTTACAACACGCTCATCAACGCATTGCACTACGAATACCGCGTACGGCGCGGCGAGTCCGACGTCGCGATTCAGCTCGGCCATCGACTCGATCGCGACACGAGCGGCGTCTTGTTGATCTCGAAGGATCGCGGCGTGCGACGTTCGGTCCAAGGTCTGTTCGAGAAGCAGCGCGCCGAGAAGGCCTACCTCTCGATCGTTCACGGGCGCGTCGAGCGCGACCGCGGGACGATCGACCAGCCGCTCTTGTCCGACTACCGCGAGACGGGAGGCTTTCGCACCACGGTCGATCCCGCGGGATCGCCGAGCCGAACCGAGTACGAAGTGCTCGAACGTTTCCCGCATCACACGTACGTCCGGCTCGTCCCGAAGACGGGGCGCACGCATCAACTGCGCGTTCACATGCTGCACCTCGGACACCCGATGCTCTGCGACCACGAGTACGGACGCGAGACGGCAATCCGCGCCCACGGCAGCGAGACGATCCTGCTCGAGCGGCAAGCGCTGCACTCCTGCCAACTCGGATTCGAACACCCCGTGACGGGCGAGCCGATGGTCGTCGAGAGCGGTCCGCCGCCCGACATGGCCGCCGTGCTCGAGGCGCTTCGAAGCGGCCGCGAGCTCGTCGCGCCCCCCGATGCCGAAGAAGGAGGACACCGACATGCACGCGTCGTCTGAACCGAAGTTCGGGATCCGAGCCTTCGTGCTCGCATTGTTCACGGGGCTTGCCGCTCCGGCCGCCGTCGCCGAAGAAGACGAGCGCCGACGCGTGAGTTCTTCGGAGGCCCGCGCCGCGATCAAGCAGTTCGAAGCCGACTGGGAGAAAGACGACTTCCCCGTCGACTCCCTGCGCACGATTCATCGAGTTCGCGCCGTGCGTACGCTCTCCGAGTTCGACCATCGCAATGTCGTGCGAAGCCTCGCCGCGCACCTCGACCAGAAGGACCCGAAGGTCTTCGAAGCCGTCGTGGTCGCACTCGGCAAGATGACGCAGAACAAGAGCCTCGCCGAAAAAGCCCTGCGCAAGGTCTACGATCCCGAGGACGAATCCCACGAACGCATGGCCCTCATCGTCGAGGCGCTC
>JAUIME010000576.1 GCA_030433195.1 bacterium | reverse complement strand
GCGCTTTTGCGGCCGGAAGGAAAGAGCCTTGAAGGGTCGCACCGCCCTCGCCGAGCTCGCCATCGGCGTCGCCGTCTTCGTGCTCTATCGCGTACTGTTCCCGTCGCTGACCGACGAGCAGCAGATCGAGCGACTGTTGCGCTGGCTCGAGCGCGGATTCAATCGCGCCGACGCCGCGGCATGCGTGCGGCCGCTCACCGCCGACTTCCGCGAGACGTCCGAAGGTCTGTCGCGAGCCGAGACTCGCGCGGCGCTCGTCTACTTCTTCCGCGAGAACCGCGACCCCGAGACGCGTGAGCCCGACGTGCGCGCAGTCGTCGACCCGATGACGATCGAGATCGTCGAGCGTGATGCCGATGCCGCAGGCGGCGCCGACGAAACGACCCTCGCCTACGACGTGCGCTGCGAGGTCTCGTTCGAACGAATCGACACGAGCGCCTCGGAAGCCGACCGCGAGCGGGCGAGTCTCGCCGAGGTCGAGATCGAGCTCGTTTGCGTGCGCGACGACGGGCGATTCGTGATCCGTCGTGCGTCGCATCGCGTCACTTCGGGACGCCTGCCCTGATCGGCATCGACCCCGCGCAGGGTTCGTTTGCTACGCTCCGACACACCGCGTGAGGGCGCACGCGGCCCACCGTCTTCGGCCTCCGAAACAGCGCACGCCGCAACCGCGCCCGATGTCTTTCGAACCTCTCCCCATCGAACTGCTTCTGCATACGGCCCTCCGATGACCTCCGTATCACCGCTCGACATCCTCGCTCGTTCGCTCCTGATCGTCGCCGCCGTCACTCTCCTCACCGCGAGCGCGTCGGCGCTTTCACCGAGTGACGATCCACCGGCCGCGGCCCCGGCCGCCCAAGAGCCGCCCACCGGCGAGACGAAGGCGAAGGACAAACCCGCCACGGCTGCCATGTGGCCGCCGTTCGTCTTGAACGCGACCGGAGACGACTGGATCCGCCTCGACACCGGCGAATGGCTGCGAGGCGAGTTCCAAGCGCTCGAGGACGAAGACCTCGAGTTCGACAGTGACGCGCTCGACGACCTCGAGCTCGATTGGGACGACGTCGTCGAAGTTCGCTGCGCGACGACGATGACCTGCCTTCTCGAGGACAAGCGCACCCTGACCGGAATCCTCACGGTTCGCGGCGACACGATCATCGTTCGATCGGCGACACGAGGCTCGACGGCCTTCTCGCGCGACCGCCTGCTCTCGGTCATCCGGGGGCGCCCCGAAGAACGCAACTTCTGGTCCGGCAAGATCAGCTTCGGGCTCACGACGCGCTCCGGCAACACCGACCAACTCGAGTATTCGGGCTACGCGGAAGCCCTGCGACGCACGCCCGCAACGCGAACGACGCTCGAGTACCGCGGCGCCTACGGCGAGCTCGAGAGCGAGACGAGCGTCGACAACCACCGATTCGACGGGTCGTTCGCGATCATGGTCACCCGGCGCCTCTACGTGACTCCCTTCCAGCTCGCGGTGCTGCGCGACGAGTTCCAGAACATCGAGTACCGGATCACACCCGGCGCGGGACTCGGCTACGAAGTCATCGACGACGGAACGACGACCCTCGAGGTCGGCAGCGGCGCCGCGTACCAGTACACGGTGTACGACTCGGTCGAAGCCGACGAAGACCGCCGCGATCGCACGGTCGCGCTGCTCGGCAACTTCGACTTCGACCACGAACTCACGAACGACATCGACCTCGACATCGGGTACGACATCACCGTCCCCGTGCCGGATTCCCAAGAGTGGGCCCACTCGCTGCGCGCCTCGATCGAAGTGGACCTCCCCCGCTCGCTCGAACTCGACATCACGGGGATCTGGGATCGCCTCAACCGGCCCGAGCGCGACTCCGATGGGGAACGCCCCGAGGAAGACGATTTCAAGCTCATGGTCGGCATCGGCTGGAAGTTCTGACCCGCGCCGCACGCCCCGTGGATTAAAGGCCGAACGCCGCCAGACCCGCGAGCACCACGACCGGCAGGTAGAAGATCGAAGCCGCGACGACCGCGTAGCGAGGCGGACCTTCGACGGTACGCGGCCGCAACGCCGTCCGAAACTCGTCGACCGTTCCCGAGACCTCCCACGCCGCTGCGACCAAGAACAGGATCGCGACGAGCGGCCCGGCATCGACCCGAAGCCCGGGCTCGATCCACCCTGCGAACAGGAAGAGCAGCACCGCACTCGACGCGAGGTTCGCGAACAGGCGCAGGAACGATCGCCGTTCTCGATAGTCGATGCGCGCTCCGACGATCGCGAGACCGCCGGCGGCAACCAGATAGAACACGCCGAAGAACTCCATGATGCCGAAGGCTACCGAAACGGAGGCGCCCTCGCCAACTTCGCCAACCCCGCGGACTCGAGACCACGAGGCCCGGACGCTTTTCACGACATCCGGACCCCGCGGCCCTCACGTACGACGACGACCTCAATCACACTCGTACCGATACAGCCGACCGTTGCCCGTCTCGGCGGGCGTCAGCTCTCCGAAACGATCGCAGCGGAGCGCCCTCGCGAACGGCTCGATTTCGGGCGGAAACTCCACGCGGGGGAAGGACCAAGACAGGTAGCCTTCCTGCTCTTGTTCACACGTACGACAGTCGGGCCGAAGCGCACCGAACGCGCGCATGCATCCCCGGCACTCGTAATCGCACCAGCTCTCCTTCACGTACAAGACGGTCGACCAGCCCGGCGAGAGCGTGTGGGTCACACAGCGCGTCTCGGTCTGGCCCTTGCTGGTCTTCCCGGTGTACTTCCCTCCGAGCTTGAGCCCCCCGCTCCACGAGAGCGGAAGCACGACGCTCAGCTCCCCGCCGAACTCGACGCTCGTTTCGGTGCTGGTCGAGAACGCATAGCAGAACGACGCCGCCATGGAAGTCGCGCCGGCGTTCACCGGATCGGGAGGAAGGTGCTCCCCCGGAAGCCCTTGGCAAAACGAGTCAAGGACGACGACGGTCCAGTGGCAACCAAACGTCGACTCGCACTGGCAATCGGGCAACGAGTTGTCCCGTTGCGGCGCGCACTCGCCTTCCGCGGCGAAGCCCGTCTCGATCGGGATACCGAAGTACAGCAACGCATAGCGCTTCGCATCGCCGAGATTCTCCACGTGGATCGCGTCGATCTCTTCACGAGTTCCCTCGGCGACCGTTACTCCGCTCTCGAGCTCGCGGAGCTCCCACCGGATGCCCGCATACCGATTCTCCATCCCGATCAACTGTGGCCCGAGAGCGCCATCGTCGCCCACCGCGACGAAGATCGAGAAGCGCGACACCGCCTTGTCGAGCAGAAACTGGACGCCGCCGATTCCCTGCTCGCCGAGGTCCGCGTAGGTGTTCGCCGTATCCGCATGCATCCACGAGAACCCGACACGCCTCACGGTCGACGCCGGCGTCACGACGTGGAAACCGTTCCACGTAGACGCGCGCGGCACGGTGTTCAAGAACGCCCGAACCTGCTTGAACGGGAAGCTCGTCCCTTTCACCATCGAACGCGCGGGTACCGTATGCGTCGGATACAACGAAACCTCGACCTGCTGCGGATCGATGAGCAGACGCGGTCCTTCGACGGATTCGAACGTACCGTACCCGTAGGCCTGAGCGTAGGGCGCAAACTCTTCTTCGGGCGACCAAGCGCGCAGGATCGCGACGCATTCCCGATCGACAACGGGAATGCGCAGCTCCATGCGGCTATCGCGGAGCTCGCATTCGTGATGCGAGAGGGTCTCGCCGTCGCGCACCAGCGTGATCGCCGCTCGCCCGCGCGCCTCGTCCCACATACGGGTCTGCGGATCCCAAAGCCGGAAGCTCTGGAACCAGATGTTTCCTTCCGATGCGGATGACGCGACCGCTTCGGTTCTCGCCGCGAACACCGCGATAC
>JAUIME010000575.1 GCA_030433195.1 bacterium | reverse complement strand
CCCGGGGTACCGCGCGACGAGGACCCGTGCCGCCTCGGCATCGACCAGCGAGACGGCCGACGCCAGCGCGTCGGCGAGCATCCCGGTCGGTGCGATCACGGTCACCGATCCGCGGTCGACGAGCGCCTCGCCCGAACGCGGATCGACGAGGTGCGAGCGGCGGCCGCCGGGCGTATCGACCCCTTGCACGTTGTCTCCCGAAGTGGCGATCGCGGCGTCGACGAGTTCGAGGGAGAGGTCGCTACCGGCGACCCCGACGCGCCACGCGGCGCGATCCGGCGGCGGCGCACCGACGACGATGTCGCCTGCGAGATCCACGAGCGCGTGCGCGAGTCCGCGTTCGCGGAGCGCACGCATCGCCTCGTCCGCCGCGAAGCCCTTCGCGATCGAACCGAGATCGAGCTGCGTTCCCCGTCGCGCGAGGCGGACCGTTCGCGTGGCCTCGTCGAGCTCGATCGCACGCCAGTCGACGTATCGCCGCGCCGCGTCGAGATCGGCCGGATCGGGCACGCGTCCGGCTCGAATCGCCTCGCGCCACAGCCGCGTGACGGGCGCCGCCGTCACGTCGTACGCCCCGTCGGTGTGCCGCGCGAGCTCGATCGCGAGCGAGAGCATGCGAACGAGCTCGACGCTCACGGCGGTCGCCTCCCCGCCGGCGCCGTCCTCGAGCCGCGCGACCTCGCTGTCGACACGGTAGTCGCTCGCGATCGCATCGATCGCGTCGATCCGGGCGAACGCGGCCCGTGCTCCCTCGCGAGCCGACTCTTCGTCGCGCGCGTACACGACGATTCGCGCGTCGCATCCGAGGCAAACGCGACGATACGTGTACCGCTCGAGCGCGCCCGCCGCCGTTGCTTCCGCACCCGAAGCCTCGACCGGCCCCCGCGCCCGAGACGCCGTGCATGCCGTCATCAAGCTCGCCAAGACCGTGAACCCCGCGATCGCGATCGAAATCCGCGTCATGCACGCACTCTAGCACGACCTCATCGCGAGAGCGCTCGCCCGCTCTTCCGGACCCGCGCCGTCCCGCGGCATCGCCCCAATGCGCCGTTGTGACCCCGAAACCGTTGCGGTACACTTCGCGGACCTCATCCGACAAGAGGAGCCGTAGATGATTCCCCCACGATCCACGACGATCACGAACGGCCCGCGACGCTCGTTCGCGTGCCTGACGCTCGTCACGAGTCTTCTGCTCGGGGCATGCGCCACAGCGCCCACGGACGACGGCTCCATGTCCGCCGGATCCGCCGCGATCGAAGCTGCTTCCGAGTCGCCGACGACGGACGGCGACGCGAACGCGCGCACCGAGCCGATCGACGACGCAGAAAGCGCGAACGACGAAGCAGCCGCGTCGCTTCCCGCGAGTTACCGCGCCTCGGTCCCCGCGGCCGCCGTCACGATCGAAATGGTCCCGATCCCCGGCCGCGACGGATCGAACGGCTTCTGGATGTCCGCCACCGAGATCCCGTGGGACGCGTACGACGTCTTCGTCTACGAACTCGACGGAGCGCGCGAAGGCGACGCCGACGCGATCAGCCGTCCGAGCAAGCCCTACATCCCGCCCGACCGCGGCTTCGGCCACGGCGGCTACCCCGCGATCTCGATCGCGTTCGACGGCGCGCGCGAGTTCTGCCGATGGCTCTCGCATCGCACCGGACAAGCGTACCGACTGCCCACCGAAGCCGAGTGGGAGCACGCGTGCCGCGCCGGTGCGACGACGCGCTTCGCGTTCGGCGACGACGCGAGCGCGCTCGATCGGCACGCGTGGTTCTGGGACAACGCCGACGACAAGACGCAGCCCGTGGCCGCGAAGGAACCGAACGCGTGGGGCCTCTACGACATGCACGGCAACGTCATGGAATGGTGTGTCGACGCCGATGGAAAGCCCGTCGCGCGCGGCGGATCGTACCGCGACGACCCCGAAGATCTCGAGTGCACGGCGCGCAAGAAACAGACGTCGGGGTGGAACGCGAGCGATCCGCAAATCCCGAAAAGCCAGTGGTGGCTCGCGGACGGCCCCTTCATGGGATTCCGCATCGTCCGTGACTTCCCGACCGACACGCCATCCGAAACGAACGAGTGAAACCCGACCCACCGAGGGAGACCGCTACGATGAACGAGCGACACGACGACACCCGCCCCGAACCGACGACCGAGACGAACGCCGAGTGCACGAGTGACGAAACAACGGGCACGGGCGCGAGCACGGCTGGCGTGAGTGCCGGCGGTACTTCGCCTTCGGGGATCACGCGACGCGAGTTCGTGGCGACGAGTGCCGCGCTCGCGGCGGGTGCGGCGATCCCGACGCTCGGGCTGTCGACGAGTGCGCTGGCATCGCGCGCGCCCGTGCACGCGGGCGGCTCGGACGTGATCCGCGTCGGACTCGTCGGATGCGGGGGTCGCGGAACGGGCGCGGCGTCGCAAGCCCTGCACGCCGACGAAGGCGCGCGCTTGGTCGCCGTGGCCGATGTGTTCGAGGGTCACGCGAAGAACTCGGTCGATCGGTTGTCGAAGATCGAAGCCATCGGCTCGCGCGTCGACGTGCCCGAAGAACGCCGCTTCATCGGTTTCCACGGCTATCGCGACTTGCTCGCGAACGTCGACGTCGTGTTGCTCGCGACTCCGCCCGCCTTCCGTCCCGCGCACCTCGCGGCCGCGGTCGAGAGCGGCAAGCACATCTTCTGCGAGAAGCCGATGGCCGTCGATTCGCCGGGCGTGCGATCCGTCATGGAGTCGGCGCGACTCGCCAAGGAGAAAGGCCTGTCGCTCGTATCGGGATTCTGCTGGCGCTACAGCTCGCCCGAGCGCGCGACGTTCGAGCGCATCCTCGAAGGCGGACTCGGCGACGTGCACAGCGTCTACACGAACTACAACACCGGCACCCTCGGACAACGACCGCGTCAGGCCGGCTGGTCGGACATGGAATGGCAGATGCGCAACTGGTGGCACTTCCGCTGGCTGTCGGGCGATCACATCGTCGAGCAAGCCTGTCACAGCGTCGACAAGCTCTCGTGGGCGTTCGGCAACGGCGCACCCGAACGCGCCTACGCGGTCGGCGGCCGTCAGGCACGACGCGGCGAAGAGTCCGGCAACGTCTACGATCACTTCTCGGTCACCTTCGAGTATCCGAACGGCGCGAAGGGATTCCACATGTGCCGCCAGATCGCGGGCTGCTCGAACGAGAACATGGACTACGTCTACGGCACCAAGGGAGTCTGCGAGATCAACGGCTGGGGTCCCCGCCACGTCATGACCGGCGAAGCCAAGTGGCGCTTCAAAGGCGACAAGAACGACATGTACCAACAAGAACACGACGAACTCTTCGCCTCGATCCGAAGCGGCCAGCCCGTCTGGGACGGCGACTACATGGCCACGAGCACCCTCATGTCCATCATGGGCCGCATGGCCGCCTACACGGGCCGCACCGTCACCTGGGACGAAGCCCTGAACTCGCAAGAAGACCTCGGCCTCGGCATCGACCTCGCACTCGGCGACGTCCCGATCGATCCGATCGCGGTCCCCGGGGTCACGCCGTTCGCGTAGCGTTGTGTCCGCTGGCGGCGGGCCGGGGCGCGGCGAAGGGGGCGAGGTGCTCATGTCGCTCGGGGCGATGGGCGCGGGAAGAACGCCGGGGATGAATGCACGAGCACTCACGCGCGCTCGTACCGCGTGAGAGCCTCGCTCCAAAATCGCTTCTCGCCCCCTTCACCCCACCCCGCCCCTCGTCGTGTGCACGTTCGCGGGCGGCACCCTGCTCCGAATGCGCGCTGGCGACGTTCTGGGGTGCCGGTCGAGAACGAACGTCTGCTCGCCGCACCGTTGCAACAACACGCCACTCGCATCAGCGCCGAGTCCATTCGAATCGTTCCGAAGGCCCGAGCATCGGCGCA
>JAUIME010000574.1 GCA_030433195.1 bacterium | reverse complement strand
GGGGCCGCACGATGTGTCGCGGTCGACGAGGGCGGGCTGCTCTGGTTCGCGATGCTCGCGCCGCCCGCGGGTGGCAACCGGCGGTTCCTCGTGCATGCAAATCTCGGTGCACCGACGCTCGGCGACGTGACGCCGCAGCCGGCGGCGATCGGTCCCACGTGCTTTCCGGTGCTTCTTGCCGCGGGAGCGAATCCGATCGCGAGCTGGAACGGGGTCGGCAAGGTCGATCGCGTCGGCGCGAGCCGGGGCTTCGACGGAGCACCGATCGCGGACCCGGAGCCGGCGCCGACGGTGTTCGCGCAACTCGACGGCGGCGACCCCGTGAACCTGCCGGCCGGGACGCGCGTCACGCTGCAGGGCGTGATCCTCGATCCGGGCTCGAGCAGCCCGAGGCTCGCGAGCACGACGAACGCCGTCGTGCTCGCGATCGAGTGAGGTTTCGAACGGGTCGTGAAGTCTTCAGGGAGTCTCGGTCACGTCGAGTCGCTGATTCGGCGTGACGTCATCGAGGATCGTCTCGGTGCCGCTCGCAGGCCAAACGACGCGCACGCGGTGGATCGACGAAACGCCGCTCGCGCCGAGTCCGAAGTGCTGCACGACGTCGTCCTGCGACATGAAGTTCGTGCCGCCGCTGACTTCGCGCATCTGCGTCGTGCCGCCGTCTTCGACCTGCACGTAGACGCGCGCGCCGATCCCGAGGCGGTTCGTCGTCGTGCCGAGCAGCCGAACCTGGAGCCAATCGTTCGCGTTGCCGCCGTCGTTTCGATAGAGCACGGGTGTTCCCGCGTTGTTCGTCACGAAGACGTCGAGGTCACCGTCGCGATCGTAGTCGAACGTGAGGAAACCCTTGCCCGTCCCGCGGTCGTCGATGCCGCACAGCTCGCCGATTTCGGACATCGTCCCGTTGCCCGTGTTCTCCCACATGCGCATGCGATCGGTGTTGAAGTCGGCTTCCCACGGCACCCACGGGAACGACATGCCGTTGGTCATGCCGAGGTCGAGGTCGCCGTCGTTGTCGCAGTCGAAGAACGCGGCACCCCAACCCCAATCGCCGTTGCGCACGCCGCAGAAGTCGGTGTCGTCGTAGAACAGGCCATGCCCCGTGTTGCGCCATAGACGGTTGCCGGTCTTGCCCCAGTACTCGTGGTTCACGTGCACGGGACTCCCGAGATCGAAGATCGACGTCACGAACCAATCGAGGTCGCCGTCGTTGTCGACGTCGCCGACCGCCGAGCCCATGCCGTTCTGCTCGGTGCCGATCTGCGCGAGCGGGCGCAGGTTCGTGAACGTGCCGTCGCCGCGATTCTTGTAGAGACAGCTCGAGCCGTAGTCACCGACGAGCAAGAAATCGGGCCATCCGTCGTTGGTGACGTCGGCGAAGCGCGGGCTGAAGCCGTAGGTGCTCGTGAGGTGGAGTCCGGCTTCGCCCGTCACTTCGTCGAAATGCCCGTCGCCACGATTACGGAACAGGAGGTTCTTCGAGTCGGTGATCTGCCACGCCGCCGTCACGAGGTCGAGGTCGCCGTCGAGGTCGTAGTCGCCGAAGGCCGCGCTCGTGCAGCGGTGCGTGCTGTCCTTCGCGTACAGCGAGACGCCACGCGCGACGGCATCCTCCGTGAAGCGTCCGGTGCCGTCATTGATGAAGAGGTAGCTGCGCGTATCGGGCGTGCCGGTCATGACGTAGATGTCGACGTCGCCGTCTCCGTCCACATCCCCGAGCGCGCACCCCGTCGAGATCGTCGAGAGATCGACGCCCGCGGCGTGGCCGACTTGGTGGAACGTTCCGTCGCCGCGATTGCGGAACAACAGATTCGGTTGATTGACGCGGGTGACGAACAGATCGGTCCAGCCGTCTCCGTCGAAGTCACCGGCGCCGGCACCCCCGGCCATGCGCCAGACCTCGCGGTCGCCGGGCCGAATCGAGTCGGGCATGATGCCGTCCCAATGCAGCCAGTCGACGCCGGCTTCGGACGCCACGTCGACGAATTCCGGTTGTGCGGTCGCTCGATGGGATGCGAGCGTTAGAGCGAGGAACAGGGTGCCCATGAGGATCGAAGCGGGGCGGCGGACCATGATCGGATCTCCTTCGAATTCGATACGTTGTTCGTGCCGGTGGCAGAGCCGACGCTCAGCGAATCTCGAGCTCGATGACGTTCGTGACACTCGCGCCGCGCGGACTCGACGCGGCGGGATGGACGATGACCCCTTGGAGCGTCCAGCGGCTTCCCGCGGGGAGGTTGACGAGATCACCGCCGGGGCGCGTGCAGAAGAACGTCGGCGCGCGCTCGGGTGGAGCCTCGGGCTCGCCGAACCAGTGCGTCGCCCCGAAGCGCGACTCCTTGCCGAGGTTGTTCCAAACGCTCGCGGGCATCGAACCGCCCGCCGGCGGAAGCAGAAACGGGTGGCACGTGTTCCCGAGCCCGAACCCGAGATCGGTCACCGTGAACGGATCGGGCGCGCCGGCGTCGAGGTGGACGAAGAACTTGCCCGGCCCACCCGAAGACGGACGCTGCATCGCGAAGGCGAGCGGCGCGTTTGCGTCGGCGGATTGGAACGTGGCTCCCGAGCCGTTCACGAGCAGCGTGTGCGCGTCGGCGTCTTGGCCTTGGCACTCGGGGATCATGTACGGGAACGAGCCGTCTTCGTAGAAGTCGTGCACGACGTAGCCGAGCCGGTCGTCTCGATCGTCCGATACCCACACCGCGCTTCTCGTATCGCGCACGGCCTCGTCCTTGGTGTCGTCCCAGAGCGACTCGATCACGAACGCGAACGTGGAGTCGCCGGGCGTTGCGGGGATCGGCTGCGTCGAACGAAACGCGATCCAGCGGTGCGTCGGGAGCGCGGGGAAACCGGGCGCGACGCCGCAATCGCCGAGTCCTCCCGCGAGCTGACACGGATCGCGTTCGAAGATCACGGGGACCCCTTCGAGCACGAGGGGCTGGAACGAGGGATCGAGCGCCACGACTTCGTCGGCGATCTCGCCACGGTTGTCGAGCTGCATCGCGAAGCGCAAGCGGTAGGTGTCCGACGCGTTCGCTCCCGTCGTCGTGACCGTCACGCCGAACGCGCAGAAGAAGCCTTCGACGTCGAAATAGTACTCGGCCGCGGAGTCGGGCGCGTAGGTCACCTCGGGAGGCGGACCCGCGATCGTCACCGCCGGCCGGAACGAGCCGACCGTCGAAGTGAGGACGACCCACGAGAGGATCCCGGCGACCGCGACCCGTGTCGTTCGTTCGTGCATGGCCCCTCCAAAGTTCGTGACGCGCCGGGGTTCGGCAGCGATCGATGGCCTAACTCCACCGGCGGTGTTTCCGGTTCAGCGTTCGACGAATCGTTCGTCGCCTGAAATGACATCGTCGCGTTCAGTAGATCGTGAAGCGCAGGCCGCGCGTGGCGGCGAAGCCGCCCTGTGCCGCGGGGTCCTCGACGAACCCTTGCGCCGTGTAGGTGCGACCGAGGAGCGAAGGGCGATTCGGAATCCCGCGCTGCGCGGTCCCGTAACCCGCTCCGGGGCCGGCTCCCGCGAGAACGATCGCGAACCTCGCGGGAGGCGGGTCGAGCGCTACGTACACGGGGACGCCATCGAGTTCGAACCCGGGCGGTGCCGTGGCCGTCGCGATCGCGAGGATCGCGCGGGCGCCGCCGAGGCCCGTGCGGACCCCGATCTTGAAGCGGGCGTTGCCGATCGTCGGTGCCGTCGTCGCGATCAGGCGTGGGACGTGCCCGCCCGATCCGGGATGCCCGACAGCGAACGGCGCGGGATTACGTACCCGTTCGGAGCGCAGCGTCGGTCGATCGAAGGGCGGTCGTGCCTCCGCGACGCGCGGATCCGTGAGGGCGTTCTCGAGGAAGTCGACGATGTTCGCGATCTCTTCGGTCTCGAGTCCGCGCGGCA
>JAUIME010000573.1 GCA_030433195.1 bacterium | reverse complement strand
CAGAACGACACCTTGCACGCAATCGACGTCGATGGCGACGGGCGCGACGAGATCCTGTCCGTGGCGCGAAGCAGCCAACGGTTGGGGTTCATCAAGCTGCGTGACAGCGACTCGCAACTCGTCGTCTTCGCGCAGGCCGAGACCCAGGGCGGTTCCCTGTTCGTACCGGGCGCCAACGGCGCGGGCGACGTCGTGCTGCCATTCGATTCGCACGTGACGTTCCACCCCGTCGACGTCGACGGCAACGGCATCGACGAGATCGCGTACTCCTCGGCCGACTCGACGACACACCGACTCGGCTTGCTCGCGTTCGTGAACGGGGAGCTGCGCCACGTCTGGAGCACGCCTTCGAACGGGATCCCGGGCCCGAACGGTCCGATCTCGATTCCCTCGAGCGCCGAGATTCTCACCGCGAACATCGACGCGAGCGCGCGCGAAGAGATCGTCCTCTACTCGCTCTACGGCGCCACGCCCTACATCCACGTCTTCCGAGCCGGCGCGAGCGGCATGGTCGTGTCGCGGTCGGAAGATCTCGGGCCGGTCGGCAACTGGACGATGACCAACGTCTACACCGCCCCCGCCCGCGACTTCCCGGCTTGGACCACGCCGGGTCAGCAGCAGGCGTACCGCAACGTGAGCCAGCGGATCCTCGGGCACGACGACCTGCGTGCCGAGTACGTTCTCGACACCGCGACACCCGACACGTGGCTCGCGATCCTCGCCGCACTCTCGAAGCCGAACGGAATTCCGCAAGCCGACTGGAACCACGTCCGCGCGCAGCTTCGCGACGAGCTCCAAGCACTCTCGCGCGTTCTCACGATCTTCGACCGCATGCAGGAACTCCACACGTACACGCAAGACGCGCTCGTCGCCGACGCCAATCACGTCCAGCAGATGATGCGCGATGCGCTCACGACCGTCCCGGGCGGCACCGGCATCGAGATGTCGCCGCTCGGCTGGGCGTCGCAGTTCGTCGGTGTGGTCGGCGGCGCGATCGGCAACCCCGCGACCGCGTCGATCCAGTTCCTGCTCACGATGATCGACGGCATGACGACACCGCCCGAGACGTTCCCGCTGTCGCCGGGCTCGATCCTCGAGGACTACAAGATCGGCCTGCAAGCGGACCTCGTCGCCGTGCGCCAAGAGACCGAAGCACGCGAGCGTGTCGTGCGCGGCGATTGGGGCAAACTCGCCACGTTTGGCACACGCTATCCGGGCATCGAGATCGGCGACTTGCCGGGACGCTCCGACCCGCACACTCAGCACCTGTACCAGAAGGTGTTCATCGAACTCTACACGATCAATCACAGCAGCGGGTTTCGCAAGGGATCGGACATCGACCCGACGCGCTACACGCCGTGGTACCTCACGTTCGACTTCGATCGCACCGACCCCTATGCGATCCGCGTCGGCCTCGTCCGCAAGCCCGCGTTCAACGATCTGATCGGATTCCCGTCCGAAGCCGTGGTGGACGAGCTGCATGGATTCAGCGAGATCGACTTCTTCTGGGGACGCGACCCGTGGTTCTGGGAAGGCGGACGCTACCCCGCCATGCCGTAGCCGAGGTCGCGATCGGTCGGGTTCCTCCTCGTCGACTCCAAGGTGCCGCGAAGCCACGCTTCGCGGCACCATTCGCGTATCGTAAGATCCACGGCATGAACGACTCACGCGACAGCGAGAGCCCGAGCCCGCCGAACGCGCTCGAGATCACGCGGGCACTCGAGCGTGTGCGCAAACTCGACGACGATGCGGCGAACCAGGTCTTGCCACTCGTATACGGTGAACTGCGCGAGCTCGCCGCGTCGTGCATGCGCCGCGAGGCCGCCGCGCACACGCTGCAGCCCACCGCGGTCGTACACGAGGCGTGGATGAAGATCTGCGGCGGCTCCGGGAGCGAGTTCGCGAGTCGCGCGCACTTCTTCGGAATCGCCGCGCGTGCGATGCGGCAAGTTCTCGTCGATCACGCTCGACGCCGCGACGCCGTCAAGCGCGGCGGCGGAGCGATCGACCGCGTCACGTTGTCCGAGCTGTCCGACGACGACGGATCCGACCGCGCGATCGACATCGTGTCGCTGCACGATGCGCTCGAAGAGCTCGAGCAACTCGAGCCGCGCATGGCGCGCATCGTCGAACTCCGCTTCTTCGGCGGTCTCACGATTCGCGAAGCCGCGGAGCTTTCGGGGGTCTCGGAGACGACGGCCGACGACGACTGGGCGTTCGCTCGCGCCTGGCTACGACGCAAGCTCGAGGACGGCATCGGATGACGCACGGCGCAGAAGACTTCGCACGGATCCGCGCGCTCTTCACTGCGGCACGCAGGCTCGACGGCCACGCGCGAATGAGCTACCTCGACGAGAACTGCGGTTCCGACGACGCGTTGCGCGGCGAAGTCGAGGCGCTCCTCGCGAAGCATGACGCCCCGTCGAGTTCGCTCGACGAAGCGCTCGGCGGAGCCGTCGCGAACGCGCGGGGTTCGTCGCCTTCGGCCGAGTCGGGGCTCCCCTCCATCCCCGAGCGCATCGGCGACTTCCGTATCCTGCGCAAGATCGGTGCGGGCGGCATGGGCACGGTGTTCGAAGCCGAGCAACGTCGTCCGAGACGGATCGTCGCACTCAAGGTGCTGCGATCCGAGTTCGCATCGCCCGAGCTGCTGCGGCGATTCCGCCATGAAGCCGAGATCCTCGGCCGCTTGAAGCATCCGCTCATCGCGCAGATCTACGAAGCCTCGACCGAAGACGAGAACCGACCGTACTTCGCGATGGAGCTCGTCGACGGCGTCCCGCTGACGCAGTACGCGACCGATCACGGCATCGGAAAGCGCGACCGCATGATCCTCGTCGCGGAGATCGCCGACGCCGTTCACTACGCGCACGAGGCCGGCGTCGTGCACCGCGACCTCAAGCCGTCGAATCTTCTCGTCGACCGCGACGGTCGGCCGCGCGTCCTCGATTTCGGTGTCGCGCGGGCCGAGTCGATGATGAGCACCGCCGGTACGAGTACGGGGCAACTGATCGGAACGCTTCCGTACATGAGCCCCGAGCAGCTTTCGGGCGATCCGTCACGCGTCGACCGACGCAGCGACGTGTACGCTCTCGGTGTCGTCGCGTACGAGTTGCTGTCCGGCGAACTGCCGATCGACGTCACGGGACGCAGCGTCCCCGATGCCGCCCGCATCCTCGCGGAGTCCGATCCCGATTCGCTCGCGACTCGCGATTCCGCATACCGCGGCGACCTCGACACGATCGTCATGAAGGCGCTCGACAAGGATCCGGACCGCCGCTACGCAACGGCGCTCGAACTATCGTCCGACATCCGCAGGTTTCTCGACGACCTCGCGATCACCGCGCGGCCGCCGAGCACGTGGTATCAATCGCGGAAGTTCGTTCGCCGCAATCGACTTCTCGTGGGATCGGTGGTCGCGATCCTCTTCGTCCTCATGGGCGCCACGATCGGAATGTCGATCGCGCTGTCACGCGCGCTCGCGGCCGAAGATCGAGCGCGAGACGAGAAGCGCATCGCCGAGGAGCAAGCCGAGATCGCGGAGGAACAAGCCGCGATCGCCGAAGCGATGAACGACTTCTTGAACGAAGACCTGCTCGCCGCGGTCGACCCGAACCACACGTCCAACCCCGAGATCACGATGCGCGAGGTTCTCGACCTCGCGGCCGAGAAGATCGGCGACCGATTCGCAGATCAACCGCGCGTGGCGGTACGCGTTCGCCAAACCCTCGGGGAGACCTACCAACGCCTGGGGCACCTCGAGAAGTCGCAACACCTCTTCGTCGACGCCGTGCGCATCGTCGATGAACAGCTCGGACGGCTCCACCCCGACGCCCCGCCGATCCTCAACGCGCTCGCGACGACGCATCTCGAGCTCGGAAACCTCGAGGAAGCGGAA